>JBEPXW010000130.1:0-5525 GCA_041641715.1 Pseudomonadota bacterium | reverse complement strand
CTCGCGACGCACAACCCTGCCGGAATGACAAGAAGGACGGGCGCCCCCGCCCCGCGCGGCAGCATAGCCGCGAGGCCAAGGGTCGCGATGGCGGTCGGGTCGGGCGCGATGCCGATGATTTCGGCCTGCGCCAACGGGCGTCCGGAGAGCGGCGCCAGCAGGGGGTGCACGGCAACCGCGTAGGCAAAGAGGACCATGCCGATGGCACCGCCGGCGCCGTGGCCGGCGGCAATTGGTGGCCGCTTGCGCAGTGCGGCGAGGACCGCGAGCAGGATGGCCTCGAGGGCGAAGAACGGCACTGCATAGTCCGCCGCCCAGTTAATCGCGGCGTAGCGGGTGGCGACGAAGCTCCAGCCGACCCGCGCCCATGCGGCGGCCATCACCAACAGGATGACACGGCTCGACCAGGGCCGGGGGTGGAACAGGAGCACGAGAATTGCCGCCCCGAGCGCCAGCGTCACCAGCGGCAGCGGCCAGACCTCCGCATTTTCGAGCTGGAACAGGCGCCAGTAGGTCCGCGGGGCGAACAGTAACAAATCCCGCGGCTCGTAGGTCCACCACTCAGACATCGCGGGCGTAGGAGGCCATCCGCTTGCGCATGGCCGCGTCGGGCATGTGACCGAGCGCTGCCGCTTTGTTCTCGCGCACGTGGTCCACCTGCCGGGTCGCGGGGATCGCCACGGTCACCGCCGGGTGCGAGAGGATGAACTTGAGCAGGAACTGTGCCCAGCTCTTCGCGCCGATCTCGGCCGCCCAGTCCGGCAGCGGCTTGTCTCGGTAGCGCCGGATGAGCGCCTTCTGCCGGAAGGGCCGGTTGACGATCACGGCGATGCCGCGGTCCTGCGCCAGCGGCAGCAGCCGGTCCTCGGCCCAGCGATCGCGGATGTTGTAGGTGAGCTGGACGAAGTCGAGCGGGTGGTTGCGCATGATCTGCTCGAGCTCGTCGTGGCGGCGGCCGTGCGAGGTTGTGATGCCGACATAGCGGAGCTCGCCGCGTGCCTTCATGTCGAAGAGGGTTTTCAGGTGGCCCTCCCAGGCGCGCAGATTGTGCACCTGCATCAGATCGAAGCGCGGGACGCCCCACGCCCGGCGCGACTGCGCCATCTGGTCGGGGCCATTGCCGACCGACGAGGTCCACACCTTCTCGGCCGAGAAGAGCGTCTCCGGGTAGCCGAGCTTCTCGAGCCCGTATCCCACGACCGGCTGCGACGAGCCGTACATGGGCGAGGAGTCGATCATGCCGCCGCCCTCATCGAAGAAGGCGGCCATGACGGCAGCGCATTCGTCGCGGAGCACCCGGTCGGTGCCGACGTTGAAGGTGATCCAGGTGCCGAGGCCGACCGCCGGAATCGCCTCGCCGGTCGAGGGAATGGTGCGCGTAGCGGAGCCCTTGGCGGCCCGGGCGCCGGGGATGGGCAACGCCGCCGTGGCCACCGCGCCAAGAGCGGCGGAAAGGACGCTGCGCCGGGTCAGGGTCATGGCATGGCTCCTCAGCTTTTCGGCCCATGAACGCCGCGCAGCCGGCGGCCTGCATCTCTTCCCCGGAGATAGGGCCGATTCCGCCGTGATCGATCGGCCGGCCGAGGCGAAGCCGGCCATCCCCCGAGGCGATGACGCCTGCATTAACCATGATGGGTGCGCATCCAGGAAACGCAATGAAATTAGGGCATTGCGTTGCCGCGCACTGGGCGCAGCTTGCTCACGCGTCTGCTGCGATGCCTGGTCGGGGACAGCTTGGCGATCAGATCGCCAGATACTCGTCGCGGAGGTCCTTGTTGTCGAGCACCTCCCGCGCCGTGCCGTCGAACACCACCTGGCCCATGTCTAGGATGATGGCGCGGTCGGCAAGGTGCAGGGCCGCGATGGCGTTCTGCTCGACGATGATAGTGGTCATGCCGAGTTCGCGGATCTCCTCGAGTGTGCGTTCGATCTCCTTGACAATGATCGGCGCGAGACCCTCGTAGGGCTCGTCGAGGAGCAGGAGCTTGATGTCGCGGGCGAGCGCGCGCGCCACCGCCAGCATCTGCTGCTCGCCGCCCGAGAGGGTGGTGCCCTCCTGCTTTCGTCGCTCGCCGAGGCGGGGGAAGAGCTCGTAGAGCCTCTCGGGCGTCCAGCCGTGCGGCGGCGCGATGCGGGCGAGCTCCAGGTTCTCCTCGACTGTCAGGCCCTGGATGATGCGCCGGTCCTCGGGCACCAGACCGATGCCGTTTTGCGCCGCCTGGTGGGCGCGCATCTCGTGCAGCGGCTTGTGGTCGAGCCAGATCTCGCCGTGCCGGAGGGCGGGGCTGTCGAGCCGTGCAATCGTGCGCAGCGTCGAGGTCTTGCCGGCGCCGTTGCGGCCGAGCAGCGCGATCGTCTCCCCCTCGCGAATGTCGAAGTCCACGCCCTGCACGATGTAGCTCTCGCCGTAATAGGCGTGCAGTTCCCAGGCCGAGAAGTACGCGGGCTGGCCACCGAGGCTCCGCCGTGAGTGGGTGCCGGACGGCGTCGGATCGGGTTGCTCGCTACGCTCGTTCATCTCGTCCCCTGCGGTCTCGATGCGTTCCGCGACACTCATAGGTGAGCCCCTCCGAGATAGGCTTCCTCGACCTTCGGATTGCCGCGGATGGACTCCGGCAGATCCTCGGCGATCACGCCACCCTGCGCAAGAACGGTGATCCGCTCGGCAAGCGAGAACACCACGTGCATGTCGTGCTCGATTACCACCATGGTGATGCCGTGGTGGCCGATTTGCTTCAGGAGGTCGATGGTGTTGTTGGTGTCGATCCGTGACATGCCGGCGGTCGGTTCGTCCAGGAGCAGGAGCTTCGGATCCTGCACCAGGCACATGGCGAGCTCGAGCCGGCGCTTGTCGCCGCGCGAGAGCTGGGCCGCGATCGCCTTGGCCTGCCGGCCGAGCCCGACCTCCTCCAGCAAGTCCATGGCGCGCTTCTGGATCGTACGCTCGCCGCGCACCGGCGACCAGGCATTAAGCGCGAAGGCGCCGTCGCGCCGGGCGAAGGCGGGGATCATCACGTTCTCGAGGAGTGTCAGGTCGCCGAAGATCTCTGGCGTCTGGAACACGCGACTGATGCCCGCCTGGTTGATCTCGTGGGGCTTGAGGCCGAGGATCGAACGGCCCTCGAACTCGACCGTGCCGGTGTCGGGCTCGACGCGGCCGACGAGGCAGTTCAGCAGCGTCGACTTGCCCGCCCCGTTCGGGCCGATGATGGCGTGGATCGCGCCCTCGGCCACCTCGAGGTTGATCTCGTCGAGTGCCTTGAGGCCACCGAAGCGCTTGTTGACGTTGCGGACGGTGAGAATGGTCATGCCGCTCTCCCTCACTCGGCCGGCACGGTGCTGGCGCGCTCGGGCGCGCCGCCGCCGCCGCGCGGCGTGCGCAGCCAGCGGAAGAGCCGGCTGATTCCCTCGACGAGCCCGCCTGGCATGAAGATGACGATCAGCATGAAGAGCACGCCGAGCGTCAGGTGCCAGCCCTCGCCGACAAAGAGGCCGGAAACCTCGACGGCGAAATGGGCAAGCGGCCCGGGCAGGAACGAGAACGTGTCGGCCAGCATCGCCTCGTTGAAGGCCGAGAAGATGTTCTCGAAGTACTTGATCAGGCCGGCGCCTAGGACGGGGCCGAGCAGCGTGCCGGCACCCCCGAGGATGGTCATGAGGACCACCTCGCCCGAGGCCGTCCAGACCATGCGCTCGGCGCCCGCGAGCGGGTCCGTGACGCACATCAGGGCGCCGGCGAGGCCCGCGTACATGCCCGAGATGACGAAGGCAGCCAGCGTATAGGGCCGGGTGTTGAGGCCGGTGTAGTTCAGCCGGGTTTGGTTCGACTTCACCGCGAGCAGCATCATGCCGAACGGCGAGCGGAAGATGCGCATCGAGACGTAGAACATGATGATCAGCACGACGCCGCAGAAGTAGAAGCCCGGCCAGCCGATCATGTCGAGGCCGAAGAGCGTCGGCGAGGGCAGCGCGGCCCCGTACTCGACGCCGAACATCGCGTCCAGGATGCGCGGGTCGTCCTGGTCCAGCTGCAACGCCGTCTCGCCGTTCGTGATCGGCGTGAGCACCGAGTAGGCCAGCCGGTAGGACATCTGCGCGAAGGCGAGGGTCAGGATCGCGAAGTAGATGCCGGTGCGGCGCAGCGTGAGGAAGCCGATCACCACGGCGAACAGCCCCGACATGAGCGTCGCGAAGAGGATCGCCGGGATCACGTTCATGCTGAGGAGCTTGAAGCTCCAGACGGCCGTGTAGGAGCCGACGCCGAGGAAGGCGGCGTGGCCGAAGGAGAGATAACCCGTCAGCCCGAAGAGGATGTTGAAGCCGATGGCGAAGACGCCGAAGATGGCGAACTTCTGCATGAGGTCCGGATAGCTGGCGCCGAAGGGCTGCAGGATGATCGGGCCGAGCAGCACCGCCAGCACGAAGCCGACGAGCAGGACGGTGTCGGCCCGGTCGGAGATCTTCTCGATCATGGCTCAGCCCTCCATCATGCCCTTGCGGCCCATGAGGCCGCGCGGGCGCACCAGCAGGATCACCACCGCGATCAGATAGATGATGATCTGGTCGATGCCCGGGAAGATGCTCTTCACCTCGGTCATCGAGGCGAAGGACTGCAGGATGCCGAGCAGGAATCCGGCCGCGACCGCGCCGGGCAGGCTGCCCATGCCGCCGACCACGACCACGACGAAACTGAGGACGAGGAAATCCATGCCCATGTGGTAGTTCGGCGACAGGATCGGCGTGTACATGACCCCCGCGAGTCCGGCGACGACCGCGGCGATGCCGAAGACCACGGTGAAGCGGCGGTCGATGTCGATGCCGAGGAGCCCCACGGTTTCGCGATCGGCCATGCCCGCGCGCACCACCATGCCGAAGGTGGTGAGCTGCAGGAAGGCGAAGACGGCGCCGACCACCACGACGGCGAAGGCGAAGTAGACGAAGCGCCAGTACGGATAGACCACGGCGCCGGGGCTGAAGCCGAACAGCGCGCCGAGGTCCAGCGCGCCCGTGGCCGCGTCCGGCGGCGGCTGCGGAATCGGGTTCGCGCCGTAGAAGGTCTTGACGATCTCCTGCAGCACGATGGCGAGGCCGAAGGTCACGAGGATCTGCTCGGCGTGCGGGCGCTTGTAGAAATGCTTGATGAGC
Organism: Pseudomonadota bacterium; assembly: GCA_041641715.1. GTDB lineage: Bacteria > Pseudomonadota > Alphaproteobacteria > Rhodobacterales > Rhodobacteraceae > Thermohalobaculum. Next base: position 380 of record JBEPXW010000130.1, on the reverse strand, counting down.
CCGCGCTCCATCGCGATGCCGATGAGCAGCATCACAGGGATGGCCACGAGGATGGAGAGCGGCACCGAGTAGTCGACAAGGAGCGCACCGAAATCACCGAACCAGGCTTCGACGTAAGGGGTCCGCACTTCGACCGGCGTGCCCCAGGCAGTGGTCCGGTCCGGGTCTTCGGTGACCTTCTGGAGCGTCAGCAGTTCCCGCAGCGTCACGGCGCAAAAGGCGCCCAGCATGAACAGCGCGCCATGCGCGAAGTTGAGGACGCCGAGCGTGCCGAAGATCAGGGTCAGCCCGAGCGCGATCAGGGCGTAGGCGCCGCCCTTGTCGAGCCCGTTCAGGAACTGAAGGAGAATCGCATCCATCTATCCGCTCCGCGGGAATGG
>JBEPXW010000129.1:0-5529 GCA_041641715.1 Pseudomonadota bacterium | reverse complement strand
CTCTGGACCATAGGTGCGTCATTTGCAAGTGCCAGCACGCCGCGCCGCGTGCCCCGGCCGGCAATAATCCGGCTGATGATGCGGCATCAGGGGACCCGCGCCACGAACTCGCCCCATCCAACCTCGCCGCGCGCGAGGTCGAAGCTCATCAGATCCTCGCCGATGAAGATCGGACCCTCGAACTCCTCGCCGGCCTCCGCCAGCAGTGCCTTCCGGTCGAAGTCGGGTGGCACGAAATGCGTCAGCGCCAATGCCCGCGCCCCCATCCGCCGGGCAACGCCGCCGACCTCGTTGGATAATGTATGGTAGGAAGCGACGGCCGCAACGGTCTCGTCGCCACGGCGGCCCGGCACGGGGCGCATCTCACCGTGGACAAAGACCTCGTGGACGAGCAGATCGGCGCCGTATCCGGCCTCGATCAGTGCCTCTGAGACGGTCGTGTCGCCGGATATGACCGCGCATTTTCCCGCACTGCGGAAAACGAAGCCGTAGGCGGGCCTGACCGGGCCGTGGTCCACGAGGACCGGTTCGACCTCCAGGTCGCCGATCTCGATCCGGCGCCCGGGTGTCAGCAGCCGGCACTCGACGGCGAGCCCCGTCGCCGAGGGGCGCTTCTCGAAGGTGACGCGGAGTGCGCGTTCCTCCCGCCAAGCGGCCATTGTCGCCCCGATCATTGGAATGACCGTCTCCGGGCAGTGCACGACCCAGGGCGCCGCGCGGCCCTGGTGCCAGCTCGAGACGACGAGCTGGTAGAAGTCGATCAGGTGGTCCGAATGCAGGTGCGTCACCAGTAAAGCGTCGATCGAGGCACCGGGACAGCCCGCCGCGATCAAGCGCTGCGTCACCATCGAGCCGCAGTCGACCAGCACGCGCGCCTCCGCGCCCTCGACGAGCGCCGCGGGACCGGCGCGCCGCGGGTGGGCTACGGGGCAGCCCGTGCCGAGCAGCGTGACCTTCATGCCGGATCAGTCTTTGAAGTTGTGGCTCGCGCGCAGCACCTGCCACGCCTTCAGCACGCGGGCCAGCCGCTCGGGCTCCGGGTTCTCGCCGCCGTTCATGTCCGGGTGCAGCGTCAGGATGAGCTCCCGGTAGCGTGCGCGGACCTCCGAGCGGGACTCCACGGTGTACGAGACCTCCAGCACGTCCATCGCGTCACGCTCCTCCCGCGTCAGGCGCCGACGCAGCATCCCGCGCTCGCGCGTGTGCGAGCCATTCGGCCCCGGGTTGAGCGTGGCCGCCTGTCCGAGCACCTCGAATGGGTCCGTGAACCCCCAGCGCGCCCAGGCGTTGCCCTCGGAGTGAGGGTGGAGCCCCAGCGCCCAACGGGGCACGCGGCCGAGCGACCAGGTCGGCCGCTCCCATACCCGGCCGGCATCCAGCATGGCGTCGAACTCCTCCTCCGAGAACTCGGCGAAGAAGTTCCATTCCGCATTGAACTGGCGCACGTGGTCGAGGCAGAACCAGCGATACGCGTTCGGCTGACGTGCCGAGCGCGGGGCGCGATACTGACCGGAGGCGTCGCAGCCCGGCCACTCGCAACGCTGCTCGGAGCTGGCAAAGGCCCCGGTCATGCCGCGCCGCCGCTGTCGCCGACGCTTGTCTGCGGCGACCGAGACGTCGTAGTCGAAGGGTGACCGCGTGCGCATGTCCGGTTCGTCGAAGCTTTCTCGAGTCAGGGAAGGATAGCCGAGCCGCGCCTGTGCGGAAAGCGCGACAAGGGGAATCTAGGCATGACCGTTGCTAAAATCATCACCTGGAAGCTGCGAGAGGCATTCGAGCCTGAGCATTTCGAGCTGATCGACGAAAGCGAGCGTCACCGTGGCCATTCCGGCTGGCGCGAGGGCGGCGAGACACATTTCCGCCTACGGATGACCTCGGCGCATTTCGCGGGGCAGAGTCGCGTCGCGCGCCAGCGCGCCGTGAACCGGGTGCTGGCGGACGAGCTCGTGGAGCGCGTTCACGCGCTCTCGATGGAACTGAAGGCGCCCGGCGAATAGCCGCTCAGGCGTCCCCGGGCCGCGATCCGGGCCCACGCACGATCTCCGCCAGCTTGCGGTCTGGATCGGCGCTGACCTTCGGCTCGGATCCGCCGATGGGCCGCAGCTCCGGGTTCGTCGCCGGCTCGCGGCGGGGTGCAGGGGCCTCGGTTTTCCGCGCCCGCTCCTCCGGCCCCGGCCTTCGCCAAGCCGCCTCCAGGGGGCGGCGGAACACCATCACCGCCCGTGTGACCTCGCGGCTGCGGCTGAACCAGCCGGCGCGCTCGGTGACTGGCACGACGTCCGTGCGAACGTACTCCCAGCCATCGATCGCCTCGGCCTGGAGCACCTCCTCGAAGGCCATGGCGAGCCGCTCGGAGCCGGTCTTGGCACCGCGTCTGCGGCGCGCCTTCTCCGGCGCTCCGACGACCTTGTACTCGAAGTTCATGGGCCGCCTCCCTCCCGTCTCGGCAGGACTCGGATTGCGCCAGTCTGCCCGGAGGCGCGCCGGCGCTCAAGCGCCGTCACTCGATGCCGAGTTTCTCGCGCACGATCTTCTGGACAGCCTGCGGGTTCGCTTTGCCGCCCGTCGCCTTCATCACTTGGCCGACGAACCAGCCCGCGAGCGTCGGCTTGCCCTTCGCCTGCTCGACCTTGTCCGGGTTCTCGGCGATGACCCTGTCGACCTCGGCCTCGATGGCCCCGGTGTCGGTGACCTGCTTCATGCCGCGGCTCTCGACGATCTCGGCCGGGTCGCCGCCCTCGGTGTAGACGATGTCGAACAGATCCTTGGCGATCTTGCCCGAGATGTCGCCTTTTCCGATCAGGTCGACGATGCTACCCAGCTGCGCCGCGCTCACGGGGCTGTCGCCGATGCCGAGCCCGTCCTTGTTCAGCCGGCCGAACAGCTCGTTGATGACCCAGTTTGCCGCCTGCTTGCCATCGCGGCCTCGCGCAACCTCCTCGAAATACACGGCGTTCGCGCGCTCGCTCACCAGCACGCCGGCGTCGTACTCGGTGATCCCGTACTCGGTTACGAAACGCGCCTTTTTCTCGTCCGGCAACTCCGGCAGGTCAGCCGCCACCCGGTCCACGAGTGCTTGCTCGATCTTGAGCGGCAGAAGATCCGGGTCCGGGAAATAGCGGTAGTCGTGAGCCTCCTCCTTCGAGCGCATCGACCGCGTCTCGCCACGCGCGACGTCGAAGAGGCGCGTTTCCTGCTCGACCGTGCCGCCGTCCTCGAGGATGTCGATTTGGCGCCGTGCCTCCGCTTCGATCGCCTGCATGATGAAGCGAATCGAGTTGAGGTTCTTGATCTCAGAGCGCGTGCCGAACGCCGTCGACCCCTTGGGCCTCACGGAGACGTTCACGTCCGCTCGCAGCGACCCCTCCTGCATGTTGCCGTCGCAGGTGCCAAGGTAGCGCATGATCTGGCGGAGCTTCCGCACGTATTCCGCCGCCTCCTCGGGGCCCCGGATGTCCGGGTAGGAGACGATTTCCATCAGCGCCACGCCGGTGCGGTTCAGGTCGACGAAAGTCAGCTCCGGGTCCATGTCGTGGATCGACTTCCCCGCGTCCTGCTCGACGTGAATGCGCTCAATGCGCACCTTGCGCGCAACGCCGGGCGCCATGTCGACCAGCACCTCGCCCTCGCCGACGATCGGGTGCTTGTACTGGCTGATCTGGTAGCCCTGCGGCAGGTCCGGGTAGAAATAGTTCTTGCGGTCGAACACCGAGCGCAGGTTGATCCGCGCCTTGAGCCCGAGCCCGGTGCGGACGACCTGCTCGACGCAATACGAATTGATAACGGGCAGCATGCCCGGCATCGCCGCATCGACGAGGCTGACATGGGTGTTTGGCTCGGCGCCGAACTTGGTGGACGCGCCGGAGAAGAGCTTCGCCGCGCTCAGCACCTGGGCGTGCACCTCCATGCCAACGACGATCTCCCAGTCGTCCTTGACCCCGTGGATGACCTTCGGCTCGGGTTCGCTGTAGGCGAGCTCGGACATGCGGCGCTCCGGCGTTCCTGTCGGTCCCGCGTTCTTAAGCCGGGGCAGAGGGGAGGGGCAAGAGCGCGCCACGCGTTGTTGCGCGCCGTCCCGGTGCCCTATATTCAGCCCGCCACGGCCCCGTAGCTCAGTGGACAGAGCACCGGCCTTCTAAGCCGATGGTCGCAGGTTCGAATCCTGCCGGGGTCGCCAGGCCCGAGCAGCTCACCGCCCGAGAGTTCGCTCGACGATCTCGCGCGTGTTCCGCGAGAGGCCTTTGGCTCCAGCGATCCGATCCAGCTCGGCCCGCATCAGGTCCTGACGCGCCACGTCATAGCGGCCGAGGGTCTCGAAGGCGCTCGCCACGCGCGCGGCCGTCTGCGGGTTCACGGCGTCGAGCCTCAGGAGCCAGTCGGCGACGAAGCGATAGCCCGAGCCGTCCGCCGTGTGGAAAACCAGCGGGTTCGCCTCGGCGAGCATGCCAATGAGCGCGCGGAAGCGGTTCGGGTTCCGCCAGTCGAAGGCCGGATGCCCGGTCAGCTCCCGGACGCGGTCGAGGGTCCCCGGCAGTGGTGCCGAGGCTTGTAGCGCCAGCCACTTGTCGATCACCAGCGGGTCATGATTCCAGCGGTCGTGGAAGTCCGTGAGCAGCTCGTCCGCGACCGGTGCGCCCTCGTGCACGAGTACGGTCAGGGCGGCGAGGCTGTCGGTCATGTTGTCCGCCTGCCGGTACTGTTTCTCGGCCCGCGCGAAGGCCTCCCGGGTCCGCGTCGCGCAGAGGAGCCCGAGGCAGCGGTTCCTTAATGCCCGCTGCCCTGCGGCGGGGGGATCGGGGCTGTAGGGACCGCCAAGCGTAGTCGCCTCATAGAGTTCCGCGAGAAGCGACGTGAGGGCCCCGCCAAGCCCGCGGCGCATCTGCGTCAGTGCCGCGTGGACCGCGTCCGGGTCGGCCAGACGACCGCACCCGGCGATTTCCCGTGACATCTCGTCGATCCCCGGCACCTCGGCCGCGAGCGCCCGGAAGGCCGGGTCGAGGTTTTCGTCCGAGAGGACCGCCCGCAGGCCATCGAGCCAGGCCGAGGGAACCTCGCCGCCGGCGTCAACCAGCCTCAGGGCGATGCGAATGGCGTAGGCACGACCCGCCTCCCAACGGTTGAAGGGGTCGGTGTCGTGGGCAAGAAGGAAGGCGCATTCCTCGTCCCCGCTCTCGCGCTCGAGGATCACCGGCGCGGAGAAGCCGCGCAGGAGCGAAGGCACCGGCTTGCCCGACGAATCGGCGGCGACCCAGGCCCCCGCCGGGGTCTTGATCGGCTCCCAGCGGGGCGCGGGGCCGGCGAGGTCGCAGGCGAAGCTCTGCTCGGTCTCCGTCAACTCGAGCACCTGCGTCGGCGCCGCCTCCTCGCCGTTGGGCCCGATGAGCCCGACGGCGACGGGGATGACGAGTGGCTGCTTTTCGTCCTGCCCTGGGGTCGGCGGCGTGTGCTGGCGGAGCGTGAGGACGTAGCGTCCGTCGGCCCAGCCTTCCGCGACGGAGATCCGGGGCGTGGCCCCCCGGGGCCCCCCCC
>JBEPXW010000128.1:0-5571 GCA_041641715.1 Pseudomonadota bacterium | reverse complement strand
GACAACCGATGGGCTACCCGACCAACACCGCCGTTCGCCCCGCGGTTCAGGGCTTCTTCGACCCGGCGACGAACACGATCAGCTACGTGGTCAAGGACCCCGGCTCGACGGCCTGCGCGATCGTCGGTTCGGTCATGGACATCGACTACGCGGCCGGCCGCATCAGCTACGAGCACGCCGATGAGATCATCGCCTATGTCCAGGCGCACGGCCTCGACGTCGAGTGGCTGATCGAGACCCACGTCCATGCGGACCACCTCTCGGCAGCACCCTACATCCAGCAGAAGCTCGGCGGCAGGCTGGGCATCGGCGCCAACATAACCGTCGTGCAGGAGACCTTCGGAAAGGTGTTCAATGCGGGCACCGAGTTCCAGCGCGACGGCAGCCAGTTCGACCGCCTGTTCGAGGATGGCGACACCTACGAAGTGGGCGGCATGACCGGGTTCGTCATCCATACGCCGGGCCACACCCCGGCCTGCATGACGCACGTCATCGGCGACGCGGCATTCGTCGGCGACACGCTGTTCATGCCGGACGGCGGCTCGGCCCGCGCCGACTTCCCCGGCGGCGACGCGGGAACGCTCTACGACTCGATCCAGAAGGTGCTGGCGCTGCCCGACGAGACGCGCCTCTTCATGTGCCACGACTACGCCCCCGGGGGCCGCGAGATCCGCTGGGAGACGACGGTCGCCGAGGAGAAGGCGGAGAACATCCACGTCGGCGGCGGCAAGACGAAAGAGCAGTTTGTCAGGTTCCGCACCGAGCGGGACGCGCAGCTCTCCATGCCCCGGCTGATCATCCCCTCGCTCCAGGTGAACATGCGGGCCGGCCAGCTGCCGGAGCCGGACGACAGCGGCAAGCGCTTCCTCAAGGTGCCGCTGAACACGCTCTGACCGACCCGGAGGGAGGACGAAATGGAAATCAGGAAGATAGATGAGCGCCTGTCCGTGTCGCCGCAGCTGTCGGCCGAGGATCTGGCGGCAGTGCGCGAGGCCGGCTACCGGTCGGTGATCTGCAACAGGCCGGACGCCGAGGGCAGCGACCAGCCGAACCACCAGGAGATCGAAACGGCCGCGAGCGCCGCCGGGCTCGAGTTCCGCCATCTCCCCGTCACCCCGGGCAAGGTGACCGACGAGGATGCCCGGCGCTTCGCCGAAGCCTTGCGCGAGCTGCCGGGTCCGACGCTGGCCTATTGCCGCACGGGCACGCGCTCGGCGACGCTCTGGGCGCTGGCGGAAGCCGGGTCGCGGCCGCTGCCGGAGATTCTGTCGCGGACCCGCTCGGCCGGCTATGACATGAACGGCGTCGCCCGCCGCATCGCCAATCGCGGGCGCACCCCCACCGACCGCGGGGACATTCGCCACGGAGTCGTGATCGTCGGCGGCGGCTCGGCGGGCATCGCCGTTGCCTCTTCGCTCAAGGCGCGCAAGCCCGATCTCGACATCGCCGTCATCGACCCCGCCGACATCCATTACTACCAGCCCGGCTGGACGATGGTCGGCGGCGGCGTCTTCGAGCCCGGCAAGACCGCCAAGACCATGGGCAGCCTGATCCCGAAGGGCGTGAAATGGATCAAGGCGGCCGTCGCGGCATTCGAGCCGGAGAACGATGCCGTGATCCTCGACGGCTGCCGGGTGGTGAAGTATGGCCGGCTGATCGTCTGCCCGGGCCTGAAGCTGAACTGGGACGGCGTCGAGGGCCTGACCGAGACGCTGGGCCGCAACGGCGTCACCTCGAATTACCGCTACGACCTCGCGCCCTACACCTGGGAGCTGGTGCGCGGCCTCCGCGCGGGCCGAGCGGTGTTCACCCAGCCGCCCATGCCGATCAAGTGCGCCGGCGCGCCGCAGAAGGCGCTCTATCTCTCTGCCGACCACTGGCGGCGTGAGGGGCGGCTCTCCGACATACGGATCGACTTCATGAACGCGGGCGGCGTACTCTTCGGCGTCAAGGACTACGTTCCGGCACTGATGGATTACGTGGCGAGATACGGCGCGCATCTCAACTTCTTCCACAACCTCGTCGCCATCGACGGCCCCGCGGGCAAGGCCACCTTCGAGATGCGGGAGCCCGACTCCGAGCCGCGGCGCGAGACGGTGAACTTCGACATGATCCATGTCTGTCCGCCGCAGACCGCGCCCGACTTCATCCGGGTCTCGCCACTCGCTGATGCCGCGGGGTGGGTCGATGTCGATCAGGCAACGCTCCGCCACACGCGCCATGCCAACATCTGGTCGCTCGGCGACGTGATGAACGCGCCCAACGCCAAGACCGCGGCCGCGGCCCGGAAGCAGGCGCCGGCCGTCGCCGAGAACGTCGTGGCCGACATCGAGGGCCGCGGCCCCGTGGCGCAGTACGACGGATACGGCTCGTGCCCGCTGACGGTCGAGCGCGGCAAGATCGTGCTCGCCGAGTTCGGCTACGGGGGTGTGCTGAAGCCGTCCCTTCCCGGCTGGCTGGTCGACGGCACCAGGCCCAGCCGTGTCGCCTGGCTGCTGAAGGAGCGGCTGCTCCCGCCGATCTACTGGCGCGCGATGCTGCGCGGGCGCGAGTGGCTGGCCCGCCCCGAGCCGGTCGTGGCCTCCTCCGGCGCCGAGGCGGCGGGGCCGGCCGCCTCCGGGTCCTGACGATGCAGCGCTACCTGCCGATCCTCGACTGGGGCCGCCGCTACGACCGCGGACAGCTGGCCAACGACCTGATCGCGGCAGTGATCGTCACGATCATGCTGATCCCGCAGTCGCTCGCCTATGCCCTGCTGGCGGGTTTGCCGCCGGAGGTCGGGCTCTACGCCTCGATCGCCCCGCTCCTCGCCTATGCCGTCCTCGGCACGTCGCGGGTGCTGGCGGTGGGCCCGGTGGCGGTCGTCTCGCTGATGACCGCCGCCGCGATCGGGCGGCTCGAGCTCGGCGGGCCGGCGGACTATGCCGCCGCGGCGATCGTCCTCGCCTTCCTCTCGGGGCTGGTCCTGCTGGCAATGGGCCTCTTCCGGCTCGGATTCGTGGCGAACTTTCTCAGCCACCCGGTCATCGCCGGGTTCATCACGGCCTCGGGCATCCTGATCGCCACCAGCCAGCTCAAGCACATCCTCGGGATCCCCGCGGAGGGGCATACACTGGTCGCGATGGCGCGCTCGCTCGGTGATCATTCCTCCGAGACGAACCCGATCACGCTCGCGATCGGCCTCACGGCGGCCGCCTTCCTCTTCTGGGTCCGCTCGGGGCTCAAGCCGCTCCTCGTCCGCCTCGGGCTCTCCGGGCACGCGGCCGGCATGTTCGCCAAGGCCGGGCCGGTGATGGCCGTGGCGGTCTCGACCTTCGCCGTCTGGGCGCTCGGGCTCGCGGAGCGGGGCGTGGCGATCGTCGGCGACGTGCCCCGGGGCCTGCCACCACTGACCCGGCCCATTCTGGACCTCGACCTCTGGCTGGCACTGATCGGCCCGGCGGTGCTGATCTCGGTGATCGGCTTCGTCGAGAGCATCTCGGTGGCGCAAACCCTCGCGGCCAAGCGCCGCCAGCGCATCGTGCCCGACCAGGAGCTCGTCGGCCTCGGCGCCTCGAATGTCGCGGCTGCGTTCACCGGCGGCTACCCGGTCACGGGCGGCTTCGCCCGTTCGGTCGTAAACTTCGACGCCGGCGCCGAGACCCCCGCGGCGGGGGCCTACACGGCCATCGGCATCGCGCTCGCGACACTGGCGCTGACGCCGCTTCTTTATTTCCTGCCGACGGCGGTTCTGGCCGCGACGATCATCGTCGCCGTGCTGTCGCTGGTCGATCTCTCGGTCCTCGCCCGGGCCTGGCGGTACTCCCGCGCCGACTTCGCCGCGGTTGCCGCCACGGTTCTCCTGACCCTCGGTCTCGGGGTCGAGGCGGGCGTCTCGGCCGGCGTCGGGCTGTCGATCCTTCTCTTCCTTTGGCGCACCTCGCGCCCGCACATCGCCGAGGTCGGGCTCGTCGAGGGCACCGAGCATTACCGTAATGTGCTGCGGCACAAGGTGACCACCTTTCCTGACATCCTGTCCATCCGCGTCGACGAGAGCCTCTACTTTGCCAACGCCCGCTTCCTCGAGGACTACATCCTCGACCGCGTCACCCGCTCCAAGGGTCTCGAGCATGTCATCCTGATGTGCTCGGCGGTCAACGACATCGACATGAGCGCCCTCGAGAGTCTCGAGGCGATCGATCACCGGCTGCGCGACATGGGCGTGAAGCTGCATCTATCGGAAGTGAAGGGTCCGGTGACCGACAAGCTGTCGCGAACGAGCTTCCTCGAGAATCTCTCGGGCCGCGTGTTCCTGACGCAGCACGACGCGGTCCAGACGCTGTCGGGTCGATCGGAGCCGCATGAGAATGTCGCCTGAGTCAGGCGGCTCCCACGACCACCCCGCCGGGCGGAAATGGATATCTTCTGCCTGCCCGCTAGCTCCGTGCACTTCCACAAGGCTTTCCGCGGGCCTAGAGCGCATCCCGATCAATCTGCATCGCATCCCGGCGGCGTCGATCATGGCCCGCACCGAGCCGCGCTTGTGGATGGAGGGGCTGTCCATGATTGCCGTCTCGCCGGGGTGAAGGCTCTGGACCAGGACGTTCTCGACGCAAGCCTCGAACCAGTCCCTCTTGCTCGGACCGTCGAGGACCAACGCCACGTGCCAGAGGCATTGACCCGCCCGAGGAATCCCTATCGCGAGCAGGTCGCTTACACGACCGCCGAACGCCGACGCCTAAGACCCAAGCCTCTCCAGCAGTTCGGCCGCGAATGACGAAAGCGTGTCGTCGCGTGCGCCCATGATGACGATCCGGTCGCCGGATCGAGCCGACTCGAGCAGCTTCTCGCCGCATCGCTCGCGCCGGGCGATCGCGAACGCCGAGCGACCACGCGCACGCACGCCCTCAACGATGTCGTCGCTGGTGACAACGCGCTCCACCGTGCCGCCGAAATAGACCGGATCGGGCATGATCAGGACGTCGTCGTCACCCATATGCCGGGCGAAGCAGTCGATCAGCGCATCCTTCATCAGCCGCAGCGGACCGAAGCCATGCGGCTGGAACATGACCAGCAGGCGCCCCCGAAAGGCATGCAGGGTGTCGAGCGTGGCGATGATCTTGTCCGGGTTGTGCGCGAAGTCGTCGATCACGGTGATGCCATTGCCGGTACCGACGAGCTCGAGCCGACGCTTCAGGCCCGAGAACGCCCCGATCGCCCGGGCGGCTTCCTCGAGCGCCACACCGCAGGCCCGGGCCGCGCCGATGGCGGCGAGGGCGTTCGCAACGTTGTGACGGCCCGGCACGCGCAAGCGGACGGAAACGGTCTCGCCGGTCGCGTTCTCTCTGACCGCGAAGGCAATGCCATCCGGCGCCGGAGCAAGCGCTCCGGCGCACAGATCGGCAGAGCTGTCCCGCAGGCTGAAGGAAAGCACCTTCCCGGGCTTCAGTTCGCGCGCCAGAGCGGACGTCTCGGCATTGTCGAGGTTGAGCACCGTCGTTTCTGCCGCCTCGATGAATCCTCTGAACAAAAGCCGCAGCTCGGCCAGCGACTTGTGGTCGAGCGCCATGTTGGTCAGAACGGCGATCGACG
>JBEPXW010000127.1:0-5594 GCA_041641715.1 Pseudomonadota bacterium | reverse complement strand
GCCAGCCCATCCTCCTTTGGGCCGTGGCGACGCTCGTGGTCTGGGACGGGGTCTACTGGTTCGTCTCCTACCAGAATTTTGGGACCGCCTTCCGGTTCCGCGTTCAGGTGGTGCCGATCCTGCTGTTCCTCGCACTCTACTTGGCTGTCGCGCATCACCTGCAGCGGCATCGGCGCGAAGAACAGCGGGACCGACCGGCGCCGCCGTCGGGCGAGGCGGCACCGGGGACCAGCGCTCATGGGTGAGCACGGCGGAGTCGCCCGCTTAGCCGGGGCCCGCCGCGGCCAGGCCCCTCCGTCCAGACGCACCGGATTGGCACCTGCCCGGCAACACCCCCGCGACGCGCGACGGATAACGAGTCGTCAATAAAGTCCCTGTAGCTTTTGTTAAGCATTCGCAGGCCGTCCTGGCTCGAAACGCGAACAGCGAAGCGTACGGACGCGTCCGCCCTCTTCTCATTGAGTTTTGCCCGACCTTCAACCCCGCCTCCGGCCGGGATCCGGAAATGCCGGTTCCCATGATCGGCCCCGTCGGCTAGACATCCTGTCTCGAACTGGCGGGGCTAGGGAACATAATGGCTTCCATTCCTCGGACACCTGGCGGGTCGCGCCGCTCGGGGGGGCGCCGGCCGCGTTGTGTCCGTGACCGGCCGCCTCACCCCGGGCGCCGCGCGTGATCCCCTCCTTCGCCTCTCTCTCGCGGGTGCGGTCCGGTCTCACCGTCCTGCGGCGCAGCGCTCTTGCGCAAAGTGTGGCGGGGCTCAGCGGGATCACGGTCGCCGAGATGGCGATCGGGCTGGCGACGGCGGTCGTCCTCGGGCGCGAGCTTGGCGCCGAAGGGCTCGGCATCTACTCGCTGGCGATTGCGGCGGCGACGCTCGCCGGCCTCCCCGTGGAGTTCGGGCTGCCGGGTCTCGTCATGCGCGAGGTCGCCCTCGCCGGGCCGAACGGCGCCGCTGAAAAGGGAATCATCCTGTTCGCCGCGAGCGTGATCCTCGCGACGAGCATGATCGTGGTGCCGCTCCTGCTCGTCGCGGGCCATCTTTCGGCACTGGGTCTCGGCGACACGACCCGGGCGATCCTGCCGCTCGCGGCGCTGCTCATCCCGGTCAGGGCGCTCGGCAAGGCGCTCGGCGCCGCGGTCGCCGGCCGGCACCGCGTCGCGCTCGGGTCCGTGCCGCAACGGCTGGTGCGGCCCGGTGCATTCGCCCTCGCCCTGGTCGCGCTCGCAGCCACCACGCCCGGCTGGCTGACGCCCGAACGCGCCGTCCTGCTGCAGCTGGGGGCCAGCGCGCTGGCGCTCGGCCTCGGGCTGGCCCTCTTCCTCGTCTACTTCACCGGCACCATGCGGACCCGGCACGCCACCATCATGTGGCGGCCGTGGCTCGCGGCGACGCTGCGGCTCGGCGTGTCCCACGGCATGATGCAGGCGCAGCCGCAGCTCCTGCTCCTGCTGACCGGCCTGCTCGCGAGCGTCGAGGAGGTCGGCCTGTTCAGGATCGCGCAGCGCGCCGCCGAGCTCGTCGCCGGCGGCGCTGCGATCGTGCGCAATGCCGCGGCGCCCCGGATCGCCAGCCTGCACGCGGGCGAGGAGCTCGCGCGCCTGCAGCGTCTTGTCACCTTCCTGGCGCGCGTCTCCTTCGGGCTCGCGCTCGCCGGGCTCGCAGTGTATGTCGTCGCCGGTCAATGGCTGCTCACGCTGCTCTTCGGGTCCGGTTTCCCGGCCGCCTGGGGCCCGATGGTCATCCTGACCCTCGGGATCTCGCTCCAGGCGTTCTGCGGCCCGGGCGCGTTGCTCATGAACATGCTTCGCCGCGAAAGCGTCACGATGATCGGCTTCGCGATCTCACTCGGGATCAGCGTCTTGCTTGCCGCTGCCCTGATTTCGCCGTTCGGGGCGGCCGGCGCCGCCTGGGCGACCGTGTTCGGCCAGATCGTCATGGGCGTGTTCCTTCTCCACCGCGCGTGGCGCGAACTCGGCGTCGAGGTCTCGGCGATCGGTGTATCCCTCCGACGGGGCTGACCGCCTTGCCGCGCACCACGATGGTTTGCATTCTGCAGGCCGCTCCGATATCGGCGAGCCGGATCGCGTCCGGATCCCCGATGTCGATCTGCCCCTGAACCGACCGAGCGGTGCACTGTGACAGAGGATCACGAGGCGGGAACGCGATGAAACCTCCGGGCTGCATGACGCCGGAAGAGGCGCGGCGAGAGAGTCCCCGAGCGGCGCCGCGATGACATCCTTCAAGGAACAGGTGCGGCGCTACCTGCCTCGCCCCGCATGGGTCGGGCTGCGGCGCGCGTGGACATATCTGCGTCGCCTCGCGCACTGGGGAATCGCGCTCGTCCGGGTCCGCGGCGACGGGGCGCGCGAGGCGGGAAAGCTCTACCTGAGCGCGCTGGCGGCCCCGGTCACCGCCCTGCCCGCCATCGACAGATGGCGATACCCGATGCTCCTGTTCGATACGCGGGTGCGGGCGGGCCGCGCGGACCGCTTTTTCTGTCGCCGCCACACCGATGACCTCTGGCACGTCGTCACCGGCCGGCACGGCTCCGTCTGGCGGGCCATCGCCGCGCATCTCGAGCCGGGCTGCGTCTTCGTCGACGCGGGCGCGAACATCGGCGGCTTCGCGGTGTCGGCGGCGCGGCTTGTCGGTCCCTCGGGCAGCGTCGTCGCGTTCGAGATGATGCCGGAGACCGCCGCGCTCCTGCGGGACAATCTGGCCCGAAGCGGGCTTCAACGGGTCCGCGTCGTCGAGGGCGCCCTCTGGGACCGCGCGGATGCGGAGATCGTCGCGACGATGCCGGCCGGACTTCACGGTCAGGCCAGCGTGGCCCGCGATTTCGACGGCCGCGGCGAAACGGTCGAATCCCGGGTGAAGACGCTGACGCTGGACCACGCGCTTGCCGATCTGTCGGGAATCGACGTCCTGAAGTTCGACCTCGAGGGCGCGGAAGTCCGTGCCTTCGAGGGCGGGCGCGAGATCCTCGCGCGAACGCGCTTCGTGATCTTCGAGGACTGGGGCGGGAAGAACCAGGGCCGCGAGGCGGCGGAATGGCTGGCCGGGGCGGGCTTCGTCCTGCGCCGGCTGGACGGAACCAACATGATCGCGAGCCGGCCAGCGTAGCCCCGCGCCCGCGTCAGGCCCGGGCCGAGGGTGCGCTTCGTTTCTCGTGATCCGCCGTCTGACCGGGCAGCAGCACGCGAAGATAGGCGTCCGCCGCGCGCTCCGGGTCGAACTCCGTCGCGCGGGCCATGAGCCGTTCGGGCTCCGGCGCCCGCGCCAGCGCGGCCAGCATGGCCTCGGCCAGCGCGTCCGGGTCGCCGCACGGCACCAGAGCGCCGAATTCCCCGTCGCCGAGGATCTCGCGCGGCCCGCTCGGGCAATCGGTGCTGACGACCGGCACGCCGCAGGCCAGCGCCTCGACGATCACGTTGCCGAAGCCCTCGGCGCTCGAGGACAGAACGAAGAGGTCCGCGCCCTCGAAGGCCGCCGCCGGATCGCGAACAAACCCGGGCAGGCTGACCCGCGCGCCGAGGCCCAGCTCGGCGACCTTTCGCTCCAGATCCCCGCGCAACGGCCCGTCCCCCAGGATGACGAGCCGCGCCTCCGCCCGCTCGGCGACCCTGGCGAAGGCCTCGAGCAGGAGCGCGAAGCCCTTCTGCGGGACGAGCCGGCCGACCGCCAGGATGCGCTTTCCCGTTGCGCCCTCCCAGACATCCGCGCCGCCGCCGTCCCCGGCGGCCGGCGCCTCGACGGGGTTGTGGATCATGTCGATCCGGTCCCGGGGAAAATGCGCCAGGTCGGCCAGCTCCTCGGCCAGTCCGGCCGACACGCAGATGCGCGCAGCCGCCAGCCGGCAGGTCAGCGCCAGGCTCGCCCGCAGCAACCGCCACCGCACGAGACCGTCATGGCGCCGCGACGACCCGAAGGCACAGCGGTCGACGGTGACAAGACGCGCCCGCGAGCGCGCGAGGCGGTGGGCGAGCGCGCACACCACCGTGAGCGGCCACATGTTGACGAGCACCGCGTCCGGCCGCTCCCGGCGCAGATACCGGGCGAACGGGCGCGGAACGAAGCGGTAGCGGTCGCAGCCGAGCTCACAGAGCCGCGCCCCCTCGGGCACAAGGCCGAGCAGCTCGCCCGTTGCCCGCATGACGACGATGTCGACCCTGAAACCGCGCGCGAGGAATATCCGGGCGAGACGGAGGTTCACGCGCTCGGCGCCTCCCCCGACGAGCGTCGGCAACACCAGGGCGAGCCGCGGCGCCCCGCGGCGCGAGTCGGCGTCCGGCATCGTGGCCTGGTCCTCCAGCGCTCCGTCCATCGTGTTCGCGCCTGTGCAGGGCATCCTTACCAATATCCGCTGGCGGAGAATTCTCAAGGACGGAGATGGCCGCGGCCCGGCGTCCGGCCCGACGGCCCCCCGTCGTGCCGGATCGCCCCGGCGCCGCGTCGTTTGCCCGGCCACGACCCGGCTGTTAGGCTCGCTTTAACCATATCTGATCCCTGGTTCGGGCGGGCTTCAATTGGGAACGAATGCGTGACCTCGATCGTCAAACGGGCCGCCTGGCACCTGCTCGATGCCCTGCCCGACCCGATGGTCGTCGACCGGCCGGAGGGCGCGACCGGGCCCGCTTTCCCCGCTCGCCCGGCCGTCAGGCCGGCGCGACTGCAGAGGCGTCTCATCCGTCATGACGGCTCGGCCCCGGCCGGCGAAGCGAAGCTCGCGATCGGGGAGAAGCCGGCCGCGCATCTCGACCTCGGCCGGGTCGATCGCCACGTGACGCCGGAGGGAGGCCGGGGCGACGTCCTCCCGGGAGCGAAGCGGTGCATGTTCTCTACCTGACCTATGACGGGCTCACGAGCCTGCTCGGCCAGAGCCAGGTCTGGCCCTATGTCGAGGGGCTGACATCGGCCGGGCACAGCTTCGAGGTTCTCAGCTTCGAGCAGCGCGAGCGGTCCGCGCGCATCGGCGAGAAGGTGTCCCGGGATCTCGCGCGCCTCGGCATCCCCTGGCACGCCTGCACCTTCCGCTCGCGCCCGCCCCTCCTTTCCAAGCTGCTCGACCTGCGCGAGATGACGCGCGCGGCCACGCGCCTCGCCGCGTCGGGCCGCTTCGACGCGCTGCACGCGCGCTCCTACATCCCGGCCGAGGCGGCGCTGGCGGCCAAGCGGCGCCACGGCGTGCCGTTCATCTTCGACATGCGCGGCTTCTGGGCGGACGAGCGCCGCGACGGCGGCCGCTGGACCGGGGCGAACCCGTTCCACCGCCACCTCTACCGCCAGTGGAAGGCCAAGGAGCGCGCCTTCGTCGCCGCGGCCGACCACATCGTCGTGCTGACCGAGGCCGCGAAGGCCGTGGTGGAGGGCTGGGACGCCTGGCGCGGGCAGCCGGTCACGGTGATCCCCTGCTGCATCGACTTCGGCGCCTTCACGCAGCGGACCCCGGAGACCCGGGCGGCGGCGCGGGCGAGGCTCGGGATCGGCGAGGGCGCGACGGTGCTGACCTATCTGGGGTCGATCGGCACGGTCTACCTGCTCGAGGAGATGCTCCGCTTCTACGACCGGCTGCGCCGGGCGCGCGGCGAGG
>JBEPXW010000126.1:0-5594 GCA_041641715.1 Pseudomonadota bacterium | reverse complement strand
CGCTCGGCATGGCGCGGGCGATCTTCTCGCGCTGGCAGCAGCGCCAGGACCGGGCCCGGGCCGAGCAGCAGGAACTCGGCGAGAAGACCACGACGATCCTGAGCTTCACCCGCTCGCTCAGGCTGGCGCTGCAGGTGATGATCCTCGGCACCGGCGCCTACTATGTGCTCGGCGGCCAGATCACCGCCGGCGCGATGATCGCCGCCTCGATCATCGCCGCCCGCGCGCTGGCACCGATCGAGCGTCTCACCGCGGCCTGGAACCGGTTCGTCGCGGCGCGGGCGGCGGAAGCGAATCTCGCCGGCCTGTTCGGCGCGCTCCAGAGCGAGCCCGACCCGGTGCGCCTGCCGCGTCCGAAGGGCTGGTTGTCGGTCGACTCTGTCTCGTCCCTGCCACCGAAGGGCGGCGAGCCGATCCTGCGCAATGTCGGCTTCGCGTTGTCGCCGGGAGAGTGCTGCGCCGTGGTCGGGCCATCGGGCGCCGGCAAGTCCACACTCTGCCGGCTGATCGTCGGCGCCTGGAAGCCGACGGCCGGGCACGTTCGGCTCGACAGTGCCGACGTCTATACGTGGGATTCCGAGCACCTCGGCCAGCACATCGGCTACCTGCCGCAGAGGGTCGAGCTGTTCCCGGGGACGGTGGCCGAGAACATCGCCCGCTTCGGCGAGATCGACAGCGAGGCGGTGATCCGGGCGGCCGAGCTTGCCGGGGTGCACGAGATGATCCTGCGCCTGCCCGATGGCTACGAGACGGATGTCGGGCCACATGCCGACCGCATCTCGCAAGGCCAGCGCCAGCGCCTCGGCCTGGCCCGGGCGCTGTTCGCGGATCCCGCGCTGGTGGTGCTCGACGAGCCCAACTCGAACCTCGACGAGGCCGGCGACAAGGCGCTGGTCGACGCCCTCAGGCATCTTAAGCGCCTTGGGCGTACTGTGGTGATCGTCTCGCACCGGGCCGAGGTGCTCAAGGCGGCTGACACGGTTCTCGTTCTGCGCGACGGTATGATCGCGAAGTATGGCGAACGCGACGAGATCCTGAAGCCCGTCGTGCAACGCCCGGCCGCTCCCGCGTCGGCTCCAGCTGGGGTCGGGGCGGCGGCGCCCCCCGCAGTCGCCCCCGCCACACCACGGCCGACCAAGTCTCCGAAGGAAGAGGCCGAGACGGCCGAAAAGCCGCTCGTGCTGCGCGAAAGCATGCGGGCGGTGCAAGGCGACCACGACCAGAAGCGGAAGTCCGTCGCACAAGCAGCCCCGACGGCGCCGCCGGCAGCCGGGGAGGCCGCGCCACCCGGGATCGCCGCGCCGACGAAGGCTCAGGCGGCACCGCGCAGGGAGCGGAAGCTGAAGATCACCCCGCCAAAGAATTGGAACACCGCAGCGGAGTAGCGCCATGTGGGACTCGATCGCGGCCTTCCTCGAAAACGTTTGGACACGCGTTGTGACGGCTTGGGAGGCAATCCTCGACATCGTGGGGAATTGGCTCGATGCCGTGGCCTTCGGACTGCGGCCCCAAATCGGTCCGTGGCTTGCGACCGCCGGCTGGACCGATCCGGCCGAGCAGCGCTTCGTGATGGCGACGGTGCTCGTCGGGTTCGCCGCACTCCTGCTCCTTGGCGTGCTCCTCCTCGCGCGGCGCGGTCAGAGCCGCGCCACGGGTAGCGCCTTGACCGAGGTGACCCGCCGCCCTCGCCGCTTCGGCTATGCGGCGGCGCTCGTGCTGATCGCCTTCTTCGGCGGCTGGTCCGTGCTGGCACCCTTGGCAAGCGCGGCCCTCGCCTCGGGCGTCGTCAGCCCCGAGGGCAGCCGCAAGACGGTCGAGCACCTGGAGGGCGGCATCGTCCGTTCAATCCATGTCAGAGAAGGCGATGAGGTCTCGGCCGGCGCGCCGCTGATCACGCTCGAGGATATCCAGGCCCGGGCCCGCTACGAGGAGCTCCGCGAGCGCTACCTGCACCTGTTGGCGATGGAGGCGCGCTTGATCGCCCAGCGGTCCGGGCTCGAGGAGATTCCCTTTGCCGAGGAGCTGGTGCAGGCGACCGATGCCAGGGCGCAGCGCGCCATCGCCGCACAGCGCGAGCTGCTCGCGAGTCAGCGTGCCACCCAGACGGGACGCGAGCGTATCCTGCGCCAGCGCATCCGCCAGCTCGACGAGCAGAACGGGGGCCTTGACGAGGTTATCGCCGCCCAAAACCGACAGATTGCCCTGATCGAGGAAGAGATCGCCGGCGTCCAGCAACTCTATGACAAGGGTCTCGCGCAATACCCCCGGCTGCTCGCGCTCAAGCGCGCCCAGGCCGAGCTCGAGGCCGAGCGGGCATCCAACCGTGCCCGCATCGCCGAGAACGGGCAGCGTATTGGCGAGGCGGAGATCCAGCTGCTCACGCTCCGGGAGCAAGTCATCGAGGAGGCCAATGACCAGCTCACCGAGGTGCAGCGCCGGCTGGCCGAGATCCGCAGTCAAATGCCCTCTCGCCAGGATGTCCTCGAGCGGACAGTGGTGCGGGCCCCGATCGCCGGCACGGTCATGAACATCCAGACGACCACCGAAAGCGGCGTGGTTCGCCCCGGCGAACCGATCCTCGAGATCGTGCCCGGCGAAGCGCCGCTGATCATCGACGCGCAGGTTAGGCCGAACGACATCGACCGCATTCGCCCCGGCATGGAGGCGCGCGTCCTGCTCACCGCCTACAAGCAGCGCAGTCTCCCGCTGATTCACGGCACCCTGCGCTCGATCTCCGCCGACCGGCTTGTCGAGGACCGGACCGGCGAGCCCTACTTCCTCGCCAAGGTCGAGGTAAAGCCCGAGGATCTCGCACGCGTCGAGGAGATCAACCTGGTCCCCGGCATGCCTGCCGACGTCATGATCCTCGACGACGAGCAGACGCTCATTGACTACCTTCTCAGCCCCATTTTCCGGTCCATGGATCGAAGCTTTCGCGAGAAATGATCAAGGGCGACCATGCGCGTGATTGAAATGCAAGTCACCGAAGCGGCGGTGTGGACGGATTTGACCGAGATCAAGGCGACGGCCAGAGCAACGAAGGAGCCGAAGTTGCGGGCGGGTTTCTCGCAGCGGAGCGCGATGCGCTTGAAGCGCTTGAGTTTGCCGACGGCGTGCTCGATGCGGGCCCGGCCGCGATAGAGCGCCCTCGCGAAGCGCTTCGGGAGGGCCTTGGTGTTGTGCCGATGCGGGATCTCCGGCAGGGCGTCTCTCTTTCGGGCCGCCGCCCGGTTGGCGGCACTGAAGCAACCCTTGTCGGCGACGATGGCACGGGGCTGCACTTCGGGGCCGAGAGCCATGAGGGTATCGAACTGCGGGCTGTCGGCGGCCTCCCCGCCGGTCAAGTTGAAGGCGATGGGATGGCCGTCGACGTCTGATTTCAAATGGATTTTCGTGCCGAACCCGCCGCGCGGGCGGCCGAGTGCCTGGCCCTGCCGCCCCCTTTTGCCCCGGCCGCCGAGGCATGGGCCCTGACGACCGTGCTGTCGAACATTCGAACCAGATGCGGGGTACCGCTGAGCCCCGCGAGCATGGCGGAGAGATCCTTGAAGACGCCAGCCTTGCTCAGCCGGTCGATATGCGATTCCCCGTGGCTGAGCGAAACGCTCTAACCATAGTGCAAGGTAGACTGAAAGGTGGATGAACTCACATCTGGACCAGATTTTTATTTTAATATCAAACCGATAGTGTATTGAAATGGTGCCGGTTGAGGGACTCGAACCCCCGACCTTCGGTTTACAAAACCGCTGCTCTACCAGCTGAGCTAAACCGGCCACGACGGCGACCGGGCGAGAGATACTTGCGCCGGCGCCACCTTGCAAGCGCGCTGCATTTCGCGTGATCGCGCCGACCCCGTCGCCCCGCGTTGACCGTTCGCCGCGCGCGCTTTAGGAAGGCGCGGCACGCGACCAGCGGGGAGGGGGCCGATGCCGGCCGAGACGTCCGCCGACAAGCCGCGCTCGTTCCAGGAGGTGCTGCTGCGCCTCACCCGCTACTGGGGCGACAGGGGCTGCGCCGTGCTGCAGCCCTACGACATGGAGGTCGGCGCCGGCACCTTCCACCCCGCCACCACGCTGCGCGCGCTCGGGCCGCGGCCGTGGTCCGCCGCCTACGTCCAGCCCTCGCGCCGGCCCACCGACGGGCGCTACGGCGAGAACCCGAACCGGCTGCAGCACTACTACCAGTTCCAGGTCATCATCAAGCCGTCGCCGCCGGACCTCCAGGACCTCTATCTCGGCTCGCTGGCGGCCATCGGCATCGACGCCCACCTCCACGACATCCGCTTCGTCGAGGACGACTGGGAGAGCCCGACGCTCGGCGCCTGGGGCCTCGGCTGGGAGGTCTGGTGCGACGGCATGGAGATCACCCAGTTCACCTATTTCCAGCAGGTCGGCGGGCACGACTGCCGCCCGGTCTCGGGCGAGCTCACCTACGGCATCGAGCGCCTCGCCATGTACGTCCTCGGCGTCGACCACGTCATGGACATGCCGTTCAACGACCCGGATGCGCCGATCCCGCTGACCTACGGCGACGTCTTTCGCCAGACCGAGGAGGAGTACTCGCGCTACAACTTCGACGCGGCGGACACCGAGGCGCTGTTCCGCCACTTCGAGGACGCCGAGCGGGAATGCGCCCGCCTCCTCGACCCGGAGGCGAACCCGGCCGAGGACCCCAAGACGGGCCGCACCATCATCATGGCCCACCCGGCCTACGACCAGTGCATCAAGGCCAGCCACATCTTCAACCTCATGGACGCCCGCGGCGTGATCTCGCCGACCGAGCGGCAGGCCTACATCGCCCGCGTCCGCGCGCTGGCCCGGGCCTCGGCCGACGCCTTCCTCGCCACGGCGGCGGGCGGCGGGTGAGCCCTTGGACCGCCGCCACCTCGACACCGGGCTGATCGTCGCCGGCGTCGTCGTGATCGCCGCCGCCTGGTGGTTCGCCGGCCACACCGGCTTCCAGCCCACCGTGAAGCGCGAGGTGGTCATCGCCGGCACGGTCTACGAGGTCACCCGCTGGGTCGGCGTCGAGGCCCCCGGCGAGCCGGAGAAGGCGCGCGCCTGCTTCCGCGTCAAGGACGAGATCCAGGCCCCGCCCGAGCTCGAGCCGCGCCCCACGCCGGGCCCGACCTGGCTGCGCTGCTTCAGCCCGGACTTCATCATGGAGTCTCTGGCCACCGACGACGGGACGGCGTATGTCGCCGAGTACGACGATCCGCCGGGCTGGAACCGCATCGTCGCCGTGGTCTCCGGCCGCCGCGCCTTCATGTGGCACCAGCCCCAGCCCTGACAGGAGCCGAGCGATGGCGAAAACCCTGATCGAGCTTTCCGGCGGCACCGCCGCCCCCGCGCGCCTCTCGGAGGCGGCGCTCCTCCTCATCGACGTGCAGAACGAGTATTTCGACGGGCCCTTGCGCCTCGACGGCGTCGAGGCGGCCGCCGGGGTGGCCGCGGATCTCCTCGCCCGCGCCCGCGCCCTCGGCGCGCCCGTGATCCATGTCCGCCAGGTCGGCCGCCCCGGCGGCGCGTTCGCCCCGGAGGCCGCGCGCGGCGCCATCCACGACTCCGTCACCCCGGCCGAGGGCGAGACGGTGG
>JBEPXW010000125.1:0-5610 GCA_041641715.1 Pseudomonadota bacterium | reverse complement strand
GCGGTACTTCGCCGGGTGGATCGAGCGGCTCAAGGCGCGAGGCGGGGACGAATGGAAGGATCCGGAGTCTCGGATCCGCGTCCACGTGCTCGATACCCTCCGTTACCAGCGGCTGGATGCCATCACGCCGCTCGATCTCGAAGACGCGTTCCTACGTGTGCGTCGAAACTGCGAAGCCAGCAAGACCGTTTGGAACGTCTACTCGGCGGTCCGAAGCTTGTTTCGTCATGCCCAAAAACAAGGCCTCATCAACCAGTCCCCCTGCGTCTTGGACGAGCGGGAGCTCGGACACATCGAGGACAAGGATCCGGAGTGGCGAGCTGGAGCCATCTACGAGCCCGCCGAGATCGAGCTGCTGATGTTCGACCGCCGCGTGCCGCCGGATCGGCGCATCTACTACGCGATTACGTACCTCGCGGGGCGCCGACTCGGAGAGGTGTCGGGGCTGCGCATCCGTCATCTGACCCTCGACCGTGCGCCTCTCGGGATCCTCCCACGCCAACCCGTTCGCCTGCATCGCGGCGGGCGTGGCGAGCCTCTGGGGCCCGGCGCATGGCGGCGCCAACCAGGCCTGCCTCGAGATGCTGCGCGAGATCGGCACGCCGGACCAGGTCGAAGAGTACGTGAATCGCGCCAAGGACAAGAACGATTCCTTCCGCCTGATGGGCTTCGGCCACCGGGTCTACAAGAACTACGACCCGCGCGCGAAGGTCATGCAGGAAACGGCGAAGGAGGTGCTGGACCTCATGGGCGTCGAGGACAACCCGACGCTGCAGACGGCGCAGGCGCTGGAGAAGTTCGCGCTCGAGGACGACTACTTCATCGAGAAGAAGCTCTACCCGAACGTGGACTTCTACTCCGGTATCATCCTCGACGCTATGGGCTTCCCGGAGTCGATGTTCACGCCGATCTTCGCGCTCTCCCGCACCGTGGGCTGGATCGCCCAGTGGAAGGAGATGATCGAGGATCCCGTCCAGAGGATCGGGCGGCCGCGCCAGCTCTACACCGGCCCCGGCCGGCGCGAGTATGTGGACGTGGAACGGCGCGGCGACTGACCCGGCCGGAATGGAGAAAGGGCGCGGCCGCACGGCCGCGCCTTTTTTTGGCCGCCCTGTCGAACCGCGACCAGTGTAGACTTGCCGGCGGCGGCAGGTGACGGCCAGTCTTGGTGCGTCTGGATCGCGGGATTACGCGCCCTATCCCAACACTTTCAGCACCGACCGCGCCGCCCGACAGGAAGGCGGCTCACCGCCCCCGCCGAGCGCCGCGACAACCCGCTCGAACGCGCGCCGCTGGGCGTTCCGGGCCTCCGCGTCCGCGAGCAGGTGGCGAAGGGCGGGGACGATGCGGCTCGCTGCGCAATCCTCCTGGATGAATTCCGGCACGACCCTCTCGCCGCCGACGAGGTTCACCAGGTTCGCCGTATCGACCCGCAGCATCCGCCGGAGCAGCGCGGCCGTCGTCCAGCTCGTGCGGTAGGCCGACAGCATGGGCGTCCCCGCCGCCGCCAGCTCCAGCGCGACCGTGCCCGATTTCGCCAGCCCCGCGTCGGCAGCGGCGAAGGCCGTGCGCCGGGCCACGTCCCCCTCCTCCGGGCGGACGAGCAGCGGTCCGGGCGAAATTCGGGCGGCCACAAGCTCGACCTCGGCCTCCATGCCGTCCACAAGCGGTATCACGGTACGCAGACCCGGCAGGTCCGCCGCCGCCCGGGCCACCGTCTCGGCAAAAATCGGCATCAACCGGCGGACCTCGCCGGCCCGACTGCCCGGGGCGATCAGCAGCAACGGCCCCTCCCCCTCGGCACCGGCCCTGGCGCGGAATGCGGCCAGCTCCGCGTCGGTGAAAACCGGCGCCAGCGCGGCCGGGTGGCCGACGAACTCGCAGGTCATCCCTGCCACCGTCATGTAGGCGGGCTCGAAGGGCAGGAGCGCCAGCACGTGGTCGATGAACCGCGCCATGCGCCTGGCCCGGCCGGGCCGCCAGGCCCAGACGGATGGAGCGACATAATGGATCGTGCGGATCGCCGGAGCCCGGGCGCGCACGCGCGCGGCGACCCGCAGGCAGAACCCCGGGCTGTCGATCGTCACGAGCGCGTCCGGCGCGGCGGCAACGACATTCGCCACCGTCTCGCGGAGCCGGCGGGCCAGCGCGGGGATCCGGGGCACGACCTCGGCGAGACCCATTACGCTCAGCTCGCCCATGTCGAAGAGGCTGACAAGGCCCTCGCGTGCCATCCTGGGCCCGCCGATCCCGAGGAATCGGATCTCGGGCACCTCGCCGCGCAAGGCGCGCATCAGCGCCGCCCCGAGCTCGTCCCCCGAGGGCTCTCCGGCGACCAGATAAAGAGTCAGTGGCCGACTCATCGGCCGAGCGCGCCCGGTCCGACGCTCCAGAGGAAGAGCCCCGTGGCATCAGCGGCTGCGACTGTGGCGTCCCTCTCCAGCACGCACACCACGTCCGCCTCGATGGCGATGCCCGCAAGACGGGCCCCGGCAGCGGCCTCGATCGTGCGCGAGCCGATGGCCGGCAGGTCGAAGCGCCGGTCCTGGGCCGGCTTCGCCGTCTTGACCAGCACGCCCCCCGAGCCGGGCCCATCCGGCAGCGCCGCCACGCGGGCGAGGAGCGCGTCGGTCCCCTCGGCCGCCTCGATGCCGAGGCAGCGGCCCTCGGCCATGACGACCGCCTGCCCGACATCGAAGGGCCCGAGCGCGCTGATGATCGCTGCGCCGCGGGCCACGTCGGCGCGCGCGCCCGGCGCCGGCGCATGGCGTCCCAGAACGCCCGGGCGGCACGTGAGCCCGGAGAGGCAGGTGTCGGCCCCGACGACGCGGAACCCCTCCGCCTCGAAAATGCCTGCGAGGCCCGAGAGCAGCGCGTCGTCGCCGTGCGCCATAAGCCTCAGCACCTCACCGAGCAGGCCTGCCGCCTTGCCGTCGGCCCGCCACGGACGGAGGCGCGGCCGTGCCATCGCGCCCGCGAACACGACGTCCTGGCATCGGGCACGCTGCAAAGCGGCGAAAAGGCGCCCGGGCTTCTCGAACTCGTGCACCTCGTGCGGGTGCTCGCGCAGCCACGGCTCCGGGTCGGCGGAGAAGGTGATCACCAGGTAGGGTTGTTTTTCCGCCCGGCGCTGCTCGGCGATCAGCCGGGGCAGCAGGTCGTGCCCGGCGATGATCCCGAGCGGTCCGGCCGGCGCGCCCTCCATGGCCTCATGACTCCCGCGGGAGGCAGAAGTGGCGCGACGTGTCCGCCCGGATGAAGGCGACGAGCTGCTGCACCGGCTCGGCGTCGGGATACGCGTCGGCCGCCCTTGCGGCACGCTCGGCCAGCGATCCGTCCGCGGTGAAGATCATGCGGTAGGCCTTGCGCAGCGTCTCGATTGCGTCCCGCCCGAAGCCGCGGCGCTTCAGTCCGACGAGGTTGAGGCCCGCGAGCGTCGCTCTGTTGCCGATTGCCGTCGCGAACGGGATGACGTCGCGATCCACGCCGCTCAGGCCGCCGACGAAGGCGTGGGCGCCGATCCGGACCCGCTGGTGCACCGCCGCGAGGCCGCCGACCGAGGCGAAGTCCCCGACCTCCACATGCCCGCCGACCACCGCGCCGCTGGCGAGGATCGCGCTCTCGCCGAGCCGGCAGTCATGGGCCACATGGCACCCGGCCATGACGACGCAGCCCGCGCCGAGGCGCGTGGCGCCGCCGCCGCCCGCCGTGCCGCGGTTGATCGTGACGTGCTCGCGGATTATCACGCGCGGGCCGATCGCGAGGCTGGTGGCCTCGCCGCCGTATTTCAAATCCTGCGGTTGGTGTCCCAGAGAGGCAAAGGGCCAGACCCGGGTCCCGGCGCCGATCCGCGTCTCCCCGGTGACGACCACATGGGAGACCAGCTCCACCCCCGCTTCGAGCGTCACCTCCGGGCCAACCGTGCAATAGGGTCCGATGGTCACCTCGTCGGCCAGGTGCGCACCGTCCGCGACGATGGCGGTGGGGTGGATGATCACTCCCCGCTCCCGCCCCTCCTCGGGTCGTCCCTGTCGATGATCATGGCGGAGAACTCCGCCTCGGCCGCCATCTTGCCGTCGACCTTGGCCTCGCCCGAAAAGCGGAAAACCTTGCCGCGGCTGCGGCTGATCCGGACATGGAGCCGCAGCACGTCGCCCGGCACGACCTTGGCGCGAAAACGGCAGTTGTCGATGGTCATGAAATAGACCAGGAGATCTTGGTCGAAGGCGCCAAGCGTGTCGACCACGAGCACGCCGGCGGTCTGGGCCATCGCCTCAACGATCAGGACGCCCGGCATCACCGGCTCGGCCGGGAAATGGCCTTGGAAGAAGGGCTCGTTGACGCTGACGTTCTTCACGCCGATTGCGCTGTCGCCCTTGCGGATCTCCTCGACCCTGTCGACAAGCAGAAAAGGGTAGCGGTGCGGGATCATCCGCTTGATGCGCGCCAGGTCGGCCACGCCGGCTTCCGTCTCGATCGTTTCGCTGGTCATCCGTGCATCCGCGCCGCGTTGGCCGATAACGCCCCTTTCAATACCGCCGGCTGGATGAGGTCAAGCCTCAAGGGCTGCCCCCGCCGGGCCCGTCACGGGGCGGATCACTGGAAGCCGGCTTCGCCGCCGTCCTCATCAGCCGCCTCGCCGGCCCGTGACAGGATTCCCTGCAGGTCCGGGATTTCGCTTGGCGGCACGGTCGCGTCGAAACGCTTTATCACCGCGTCCGTAATGTCGATCGCGGGATCCACGGCCATCGCCTGCTCCTCGTTGAGGATAAGGCTGGCGCCGCGCTCGGCGCGCACCTGCTCGAGCATGGCGTTCAGGGCCTCCAGGAGCTTTACCCGCTCGGCGCGGAACGCGGTCTGCAGGGCCGCAGCCTGCCGCTGCGCCTCGCGCCGCTCGCGACGGACCCGGCGGTCGAAGCTCGCCGTGCGAGCCTCGAAGTCCTCGCGCGGCAGCGTCGAGCGAAGCCTGGCGAGCTCCTGCTCCTCGTCCGCGAGCTCGCGCTTTGTGTTGTCGATGCGCGACTGGAGCTCGGCGGTCAACCGCTTCTCGGCTTCGAGCAGAGCGCGGGCGTGACGGGTCTCGTTCAGCAGCCGCTTGCGCGACACGATCAGGATTTGCCCGTCCTGCTGGGCCGACGCCGCTGAGGGGAGCAACAACGGCATCGCCGCCAGAGCAAAGACCCGGCGGCGAGTCCACGCGCGGGATCCGCCAGCGCCTGCCGTCATGCGAACCTCAGAACCGCGTGCCGATCGAGAGCCGGAAAAGCTCGCTCTCGTCGAAGTCCTCCTCGATCAGCGGAAAGCCGAAGCTGAGCTGCAAGGGCCCGAGCGGCGTGTCCATGAACAGCAACGGTCCGGCCGCGACGCGCAGGTCCATGCCGTCGTCAATCGTCGCGCCCGGGAACGAGGTCCGATCCATGTGCCAGAGCGTGCCCGCATCGACGAACGCGCCCCCGAAGATGCCAAGCTCCTCGGGCAGTCCGAGCGGGAACGAGACCTCGAACCGGCTTACAGCGTAGTAGTTGCCCCCGAGCGCGTCATCGGTTGTCGTGTCCCGCGGTCCGATTCCCTGCGGCGCGAATCCGCGCAGCGACTGGCCGCCCAGGAAAT
>JBEPXW010000124.1:0-5653 GCA_041641715.1 Pseudomonadota bacterium | reverse complement strand
TGGGGCTGGGCGCGCGCGATTCGCTCCGCCTAGAGGCGGGGCTCTGCCTCTACGGCTCGGACCTCGACGGCACCACCTCGCCGGTCGAGGCGGCGCTCGAATGGGCGATCCAGAAGGCGCGCCGCCCCGGCGGCGCCCGGGCCGGCGGCTTTCCCGGCGCCGAACGCGTCTTCGACGAGCTCGCCCACGGGCCGCGCCGGCGCCGCGTCGGGCTCAAACCGGAGGGCCGCGCGCCCGTGCGCAGCGGCACCGCGCTCTACCTCGCCGAGGACGACGAGGCGCCGATCGGAAAGGTGACCTCGGGCGTCTTCGGACCGAGCGTCGGCGCACCGGTGGCGATGGGCTACGTCCAGTTCGATCACGCCGGGCCGGGCGAGCGCCTGTTCGCGGAGGTCCGGGGCAAGCGCCTGCCCGTCCAGGTCGCCGAGATGCCGTTCGTCGGACCAAACTACCGCCGGGGCTGAGCCGGCCCGCACACAACGAGGGAGTCGACCCATGCTTAAATTCACCGAGGACCACGAGTGGCTGAAGATCGAGAACGGCGTCGCCACCGTCGGCATCACCGAACACGCCACCGAGCAGCTCGGCGACATCGTCTTCGTTGAGTTGCCGGAGACGGGCGCGACCTTCAGCCAGGGCGACGCCGCCGGCACGGTCGAGTCGGTCAAGGCCGCCTCCGACGTCTACGCCCCGGTCTCGGGCGAGATCACCGAGACCAACCAGGACATCGTCGACGACCCGGCCGTGGTGAACCAGGACCCGACGGGCAAGGGCTGGTTCTTCAAGATCCGCCTCTCGGACGAAGGCGAGGCCGACAAGCTCATGGACGAGGACGCCTACAAGAAGATGATCGAGTGAGAGGCCGAGCATGACCCAGCCGACCCCCGGGCCGAAGTACGAGCCCTACGACTTCGCGAACCGCCGTCATATCGGCCCGTCGGTTCCCGAGATCGACGACATGCTCGCCACGATCGGGGTCGAGAGTCTCGACGGGCTGATCGACCAAACGCTGCCGAAGGACATCCGCTGGGACGGCGCGCTCCAGTTCGGCCAGCCCCTGTCCGAGCGCGGCGCGCTCGATCGGCTGCGCGAGACGGCGCTGAAGAACAAGGTGCTGACCTCGCTGATCGGGCTCGGCTACCACGGCACGATCACGCCGCCCGCGATCCAGCGCAACATCCTCGAGAACCCGGCCTGGTACACCGCCTACACGCCCTACCAGCCGGAGATCAGCCAGGGCCGGCTCGAGGCGCTCTTGAATTTCCAGACGTTGGTGAGCGACCTGACCGGCCTCGACATCGCCAATGCCTCGCTCCTCGACGAGGCGACCGCGGCCGCCGAGGCCATGGGCATGTGCCGCCGCCAGACGAAAACGCAGGCCAACGCCTTCTTCGTCGACCGGGACGCCCTGCCCCAAACCATCGGGGTCCTCAGGACACGCGCGGCCCCGATGGGCTGGGAGGTGATCGTCGGCGACCCGTTCACCGACCTGGATCCGGACAAGGTGTTCGGCGCCCTCTTCCAGTACCCCGGCGTCAACGGCGACTTCCACGACTTCACCGACGTGATCGGAAAGCTCCACGAGGCCGGTGCGCTCACCGTCATGGCGGCCGACCCGATGGCGCTGACGCTCTTGAAGCCGCCGGGCGAGATGGGCGCCGACATCGCCGTCGGCTCCATGCAGCGTTTCGGCGTGCCGATGGGCTATGGCGGCCCGCACGCCGCCTACATGGCGACCAAGGACGCCCTGAAGCGCTCCATGCCCGGGCGTCTCGTCGGCGTCTCGGTCGACAGCCACGGCAACAAGGCCTACCGCCTCGCGCTCCAGACCCGCGAGCAGCACATCCGGCGCGAGAAGGCGACCTCGAACATCTGCACGGCGCAGGTGCTCCTGGCGGTCATCGCCTCGATGTACGCCGTCTTCCACGGGCCCCGAGGGCTCCGCGCCATCGCCGAGCGCATCCACCGCAAGGCGGCCCGGCTCTCCGACGCGCTCGAGTCCATGGGCTTCGAGGTCGGCCCGAAGGAGTGCTTCGACACCGTCACCGTCGAGGTCGGCCCCTACCAGGGGCTGATCCTGAAGAACGCAGTCGACAACGGCCTCAACCTGCGCGCCGTCGGCGAGCACAAGGTCGGCATCACGGTGGACGAGCGCACCCGGCCCGAGACGCTCCTCAGGGTCTACCGCGCCTTCGGCGGCTACCACCTGAAATACAACACCGACCATCCGGAGTACCGCCTGCCGAAGAAACTCAAGCGCACGTCGGACTACCTGACCCACCCCGTGTTCCACATGAACCGGGCCGAGTCCGAGATGACCCGCTACATGCGCCGCCTCGCCGATCGCGACCTGGCGCTCGACCGGGCAATGATCCCGCTCGGCTCCTGCACCATGAAGCTGAACGCCACCGCCGAGATGCTGCCGATCACCTGGCCGGAATACGCCGAGCTTCACCCCTTCGTCCCCCGCGACCAGGCCGAGGGGTACGCCGAGCTGATCGGAGACCTCTCCGAGAAGCTCTGCGCCATCACCGGCTTCGACGCCATCTCGATGCAGCCGAACTCGGGGGCGCAGGGCGAGTACGCGGGGCTCATGACCATCCGCGCCTGGCACCGCGGCCGCGACGAGGCGCACCGCAACATCTGCCTGATCCCCTCCTCGGCCCACGGCACCAACCCGGCCTCGGCGCAGATGGCGGGGATGCGCGTGGTGGTGGTCGGCACGCGCGAGAACGGCGACATCGACGTCGAGGACTTCCGCGCCAAGGCAGAGGAGCACAAGGACTCGCTGGCCGCCTGCATGATCACCTATCCCTCGACCCACGGCGTGTTCGAGAAGACGGTGCGCGAGATTTGCGACATCACGCATCAGAACGGCGGCCAGGTCTATCTCGACGGCGCCAACCTCAATGCGATGATGGGCCTCTCGCGGCCCGGCGACTTCGGCGCCGATGTCTGCCACCTGAACCTGCACAAGACCTTCTGCATCCCCCATGGCGGCGGCGGCCCGGGCATGGGACCGATCGGCGTCAGGGCGCATCTCGCGCCCTTCCTGCCCGGCCACCCGGTCATCGCGCCGGCCGAGGGGCTGACCGAGGGGCCGGTGAACGCCGCGCCCTACGGCTCGCCCGGCATCCTGCCGATCTCCTGGGCCTTCTGCCTGATGATGGGGGGCGAGGGGCTGACTCAGGCGGCGAAGGTCGCGATCCTCAACGCGAACTACATCGCGGCGCGGCTCAAGGACGACTACGACGTCCTCTACAAGGGCCCGAACGGGCGCATCGCGCACGAGTGCATCCTCGACACCCGCCCCTTCCAGAAATCCGCCGGCGTGAGCGTGGACGACATCGCCAAGCGCCTGATCGACTGCGGCTTCCACGCGCCCACCATGAGCTGGCCGGTCGCCGGCACGCTGATGGTCGAGCCAACCGAGTCCGAGACCAAGGCCGAGCTCGACCGCTTCTGCGACGCCATGCTCGCCATCCGCGACGAGATCCGCGCCATCGAGAAGGGCGAGATCGGGGTCGAGAACAGCCCGCTCCGCTACGCCCCCCACACGGTCGAGGACCTCGTCGGCGAGTGGGACCGGCCCTACACGCGCGAGGCGGCCTGCTTCCCGCCCGGCGCCTTCCGCGTGGACAAGTACTGGCCGCCGGTGAACCGGGTGGACAACGTCTACGGCGACCGCCACCTCGTCTGCACATGCCCCCCCGTCGAGACCTACCAGGACGCGGCGGAGTAGGGACCGGACAGGCGGCGGCCCCGGACCGGGTCCGGGGCGGCACAAGTCTCGAGAAGGACGCCCATGGCCCCGAACCCCGCCCTCGACTGCGACCGGCTCTTCCGCGCCGCCGACCCGGAGAGCCTCGGCTTCGCCACCACAGCCGACCTCGAGCCCGCCGGCGGGCTGATCGGCCAGGACCGGGCGCTCGCCGCGCTCGAGTTCGGCGTCGGCATCCGCGCCCGCGGTTTCAACATCTTCGCTCTCGGCGCCCAGGGCTCCGGCCGGCACAACGCCGTGCGCCGCTTCATAGAGTCCAGCGCCCGCGACGAGTCGCCGCCCGACGACTGGGTCTACGTCCACAACTTCGCCGAGCCCTACCGGCCGAAGGCGCTGAAGCTGCCGAACGGCCACGGGCCGTGGCTGGCTAAGGAGCTCGACGAGCTGGTCGACCAGATCAAGAGCACCATGCCGGCCATGTTCGAGGCCGAGGAGTATCGTCAGCGCCGCACTGCCATCGAGCAGGAGGCGCAACAGGCGCACCAGTCCCGGTTGCAGGCGCTGGCGGAGAAAGCCGAGTCCGAAGGCCTGCGCATCCTGAAGACACAGCAGGGCCTCACCATCGTCCCGGTGAAGGACGGCGAGCCGATGCAGCCCGACGCCGTCCAGCAGCTGCCCGAGGAGGAGCGCAAGGAGATCGAGCGGAAGATCCGCGCCATCGGCGAGGAGCTGCAGCAGACCATGGGCGGCATACCCGCCCGCCGCAAGGAGCTGCACCGGAAGATCGCCGAGCTGAACCGCGAGATCGCCGAGGTCGCGGTCGACCGCGCCATGGAGGACATCCCCGCCGAACTCCGCGAGATGGAGGGGGTCACCGAGCACCTCGACGAGATGCGAAAGGATCTCGTCGAGAACGCCCAGAGCTTCCTGCAGCAGGACGAGAGCCAGGGACAGGCGCCGCCCATCGACCTGAAGTTCAACCGCTACCGCGCCAACCCCGTCGTCCGCAGCCGCGACTCGGAGGGCGGCGCGCCCGTCGTCTATCTCGACGCCCCGGATGTCGGCTACCTCGTCGGGCGCATCGAGCACATCCCGCACATGGGGGCGATGCTCACCGACTTCACCCAGATCAAGGCCGGCGCGCTGCACCGCGCAAACGGGGGCTACCTCCTCATCGACGTCGAGCGTCTGCTGACCTCGCCCTTCGCCTGGACGACGCTCAAGCGCTGCCTCAGGGCGCGCGAGATCGTCATCGCCCCGCCGGGCATGGGCACCGCGACCATGACGGCGGTCACGCTGGAGCCCGCGCCGATCCCGCTCGACGTCAAGGTGGTGCTGTTCGGCGACCGGAGCATTCTCTACCTGCTGGGCGAGCTCGACCCGGACTTCTCCGAGCTCTTCAAGGTCGCCGCCGACTTCGACGACGTCTTCCCGCGCTCGCCTGAGTCCGAGCGCGCCTTCTGCCGCCTGATTACCGGCATCGCCCGCGACGAGTGCGGCCGCCCGCTCACCGCGACCGCCTGCGCCGCTGTGATCGAGCGTGCCGCGCGCCTCGCCGACGACGCCGAGCGGCTGACGCTCCGCATCGGCTGGCTCGCCGACCTCGTCCGCGAGGCCGATCACTGGGCCGCCGAGGGCGGCGCCGACGCCATCGACGCCGCGCATGTCCACAAGACGGTCGAGCAGCAGATCCACCGCGTCGACCTCGTGCGCGAGAAGCTGCAGGAGCAGATCACGCGCGAGACCGTCCTGATCGACACCGAGGGCGAGGCGGTCGGCCAGATCAACGGCCTCGCCGTGCTGCAGGCCGGCCAGATCACCTTCGGCCGGCCGAGCCGCATCACCGCGCGCGTGCGCATGGGAACCGGCAAGGTGGTCGACATCGAGCGCGAGGCGAAGATGGGGGGCCCGATTCACTCGAAGGGCGTTCTG
>JBEPXW010000123.1:0-5666 GCA_041641715.1 Pseudomonadota bacterium | reverse complement strand
T
Organism: Pseudomonadota bacterium; assembly: GCA_041641715.1. Taxonomy (GTDB): domain Bacteria; phylum Pseudomonadota; class Alphaproteobacteria; order Rhodobacterales; family Rhodobacteraceae; genus Thermohalobaculum. Next base: position 5,665 of record JBEPXW010000123.1, on the reverse strand, counting down.
GGCCGTTCACCGGCTACGGCGACGGCGCCGCCGGCATCGCCCCGCCCTGGCCCGACCTCGTCATCGGCGCCGGGCGGCGGGTCGCGCCGCTCGTGGCGGCGCTGCGGCGCCTGCACGGCATCAAGACGGTGCAGGTCCTCGCGCCGCAGATGCCGGCTTCGGCCTTCGACCTCGTGGTAGCGCCGGAGCATGACGGCCTGGCCGGGGAGAACGTCATCACCACGCTCGGCGCGCTTAATCGCATCACGGCGGCGAGGCTCAGGGAGGCGGCGGCCGGTTGGCGCGACCGCCTCGCCCGCCTGCCGGAGCCGCGCGTCGCGGTGCTCCTCGGCGGCCCCTCCCGGAGCGCCTCCTGGCGTCACGAGGACATCGACCGCTTCGTGGCGGAGATGGCGGCGCTCTCGCACGGCGGCCACGGCCTGATGATCACGCCCTCGCGCCGCTCGGACCCGGTTGTCACCGCCGGGCTCCGCGCCGATTGCGACCCGGCCGCGACCTTCCTCTGGGACGGCGCGGGCGACAACCCCTACCCCGCGATCCTCGGCCTCGCCGACGCCGCCATCGTCACCGAGGACTCCGTCAACATGGCGTCCGAGGCGGCCACGGCCGGCCTGCCGGTGCATGTCTTCTGCGTCGCCGGCGCCCGCCCGAGGCTTCGCGCCTTCCACGACGCCCTCGCCGCGCGCGGCATCGCCCGCGACTTCGACGGCACGATCGATTCCTGGACCGTCCCGCCCCTCGCCGAGGCCGACCGGGTCGCGGCGGAGGTCGAGCGCCGCCTCCTTGCCACGCCGGCCCGCTGAGACCCCCTGCGGCCAAGCTTCCCCTTGGCGCGAACCGGCGACCGGCTTATCTAGGGGCACGACCGAAAAAGGAGCCCCCCGATGCCCGAGCCCCGCCATGTCCGTCTCCTGATCATCGGCTCCGGCCCGGCCGGCTACACGGCCGCCGTCTACGCCTCGCGCGCGCTGCTCGAGCCGGTGCTGATCCAGGGCCTGCAGGCCGGCGGGCAGCTCATGATCACGACGGACGTGGAGAACTGGCCCGGCTACGTGAACGTCCAGGGACCCGACCTGATGGCGCATATGGAGGAGCACGCCCGCGCCGTCGGCACCGAGGTCGTCGCCGACATGGTGACCCGCCTCGACCTGTCGCGCCGGCCCTTTGTCGCCGAGTGCGATTCGGGCAATGTCTGGCGGGCGGACGCGGTGATCCTCGCCACCGGCGCGCAGGCGAAATGGCTCGGCCTCGAATCGGAGGAGCGTTTCAAGGGCTTCGGCGTCTCGGCCTGCGCCACCTGCGACGGCTTCTTCTTCCGCGGCCAGGAGGTCGCGGTGGTCGGCGGCGGCAACACCGCCGCGGAAGAGGCGCTCTACCTCGCCAACCTCGCCTCGAAGGTCACGCTGATTCACCGCCGCGACGAGCTGCGCGCGGACAAGGTGTTGCAGCAGCGCCTGTTTCAGAAAGCCAACGTCGAGGTGGTGTGGGACCACGTTGTCGACGAGATCCTCGGCTCGGCCGCGGAGGGCGTGACGGGCGTCCGCCTCCGCCACGCGCGCACCGGAGAGACGAGCGAGATGCCCGCCTCGGGCGTCTTCATCGCCATCGGCCACACGCCGACGACCCAGCTCGTGCAGGACCAGGTCGACACCCACATGGGCGGCTACGTCGTCACCCAGGGCTTCTCGACGAAGACCTCCGTTCCGGGCCTCTTCGCCGCCGGCGACGTCGCCGACCACGTCTACCGCCAGGCGGTGACCTCGGCGGGGATGGGCTGCATGGCCGCGCTCGAGGCCGAGAAGTTCCTCGCCGAGCAGGAGGCCGCCGTCGAGGCGGCGGAGTAGGCCCCGCCCCTCACCACCAGAACGGATGCCGGTGGCCGAACCACCAGTGGCGGTGCGGGTGGAATCGCCCGATGCCGACGCCGAAATGGAAGCGGGGATACGCCCGGTAGGCGCGGGCGCGGTCCTCGCGTCCCTGCTCGTAGCCCTGCAGGAAGGTGATCTCCATCTCCGGCGGGCAGACGCCGCGGTAGCGCCGCCCCTGCCGGCCGGCCTCGTAGCCGCTCTCCAGCGTGCAGTAGGCGGCCAGCCCCTCGGACCGGCCTTCCGCGTAGGCCGCGCGGTCGGGCGGCAGGCCCAGCTCCCCGCACTCCGCGAACAGCTCCGCCCGCTCCCCGGACGGCACGCCGAGCCGCCCATCGTTGCGCCCGTACTCGCGCCAGTCCACCGTCCGGCAGAATTCGGCCCGTTCCTCGGACGGGACGGTCGCGCAGCCGGCCAGCCCGGCGACGGCAACGAGCGAAGCAGCGAAAACGAGCCCCAGGCGCATCCTTCTCTCCCGATTCCCGCCGACCGGTCATCAGCTCGACCGGCCCTCAGGCCAATTTAGGGACGCCCGGTGGCGACACCACCGGGCCGCACCGGTCACGCCGGGCGCGCCAGGGCCTCGAGCTGCGCCATCAGGCCGGCGATATCGCCGAGCACCCAGAGCGACCGGATCCGCCCGTCGGCGCACTCGAAGAGCGCCGCGCCCGCCCAGCTCACCTCGGCGCCCGTCGGCGCGTGGCCGAGCAACGGCCCCGTGTGCCGCCCCGAGAACCGCATCTTTGCGAAGGCGCGCTCCTCCTCGACCACCAGTGCCTCGATCTCGCAGCGGAAGCCCTCCAGCGCGCCGGTGACCTCGCGGACATAGGCGGCGACGCCGTCATGGCCCTGCCGCTCGGCGCCCAGCGAGCCGCGGAAGGCGCAGCTCTCGTGGAAGAGCTCGGGGATGGGCCCGGTGTCGGCGCGGTTCCAGACCTCCTCGTAGAACCGGGTGACGAGGCGGCGCGGCGTCATCTCAGCGCCCCCCGCCCACGTCGACCAGCGCTCCGGTGACGTAGGACGCGGCGTCCGAGAGCAGCCAGAGGATCGCCTCGCCCACCTCCTCCGCCGTTCCGGCGCGGCCCATCGGCACGCCGCCCACCAGCCGCTCGATCCGGTCGGGCTGGCCCGAGGCGGCGTGGATCTCGGTCTCGATCAGGCCGGGGCGCACCGCGTTGACCCGCACGCCGCCCGGCGCCAGCTCCTTGGCGAGGCCGATGGTCAGCGTGTCCATCGCGCCCTTGGATCCCGCGTAGTCGACGAACTCGTTCGGCGTGCCGAGCTGCGAGGCCCTCGACGAGGTGACGACGATCGCCCCGCCCGGCCCCCCGCGGTCGGTCGGCATGCGCCGCGCCCCCTCGCGCGCGACCAGATAGGCGCCGAGCACGTTGACCTCGAAGAGCCGCCGCATCCGCTCGCCGGTCATCTCCGCGAGCATCGCCTTCCCGCCGATGATCCCGGCGTTGTTGACCAGCGCCGTGACGGGCCCGAAGGCCGCCTCGGTGGCGTCGAACATCGCCGTCACATCCGCCTCGAGCGAGACGTCGCCCGGGATCGCGAGCGCCTCGCCGCCGGCGGCGGTGACCTGGCGGACGGTTTCGGCGGCCGCCTCGGCGTTGCCGGCCTAGTTGACGCCGACGCGCCAGCCCTGCCGGCCGGCGAGGATCGCGGTCGCCCGGCCGATGCCGCGCGAGCCGCCGGTGACGAGCATGGTCCGGGTCATCGCCCCCTCACGTGAAACGGTTGTCGCGCGGGAAGCCGCGCGGCGCCATGCGGCCCGCGCTGGCGCGCTTGCCCTGCCACTCGGCGAGGTCCTTTTCGGTGCGCGTGCGCCCGGCCGGGTCCTTCCAGGTCAGCCCGTCCTCGATCGCGAAACAGGTCGCGTCGGAAAGCCCGCCGTCCTTGTATTTCTGCAGCCTGACCCCCTTGCCGCGCGTCATCTCGGGCAGCTCGGCGAGCGGGAACACCAGCAGCTTGCGGTTCTCGCCCACCACCGCGACATGGTCTCCGGTGACCGGTGTGCAGACGACCGCCTTGGCGCCGCCCTTCACGTTCAGCGCCTGCTTGCCGGTCCGCGTCTGGGCCAGCACCTCGTCTTCCGAAACCACGAAGCCGTCCCCGGCCGAGGACGCCACCAGCAGCCGCCCCCCGGGACGGTGCAGGCGAAGGTCGACCAACGCCTCGTCGTTCGGCAGGTCGGTCATCAGCCGCACCGGCTCGCCCATGCCGCGCCCGCCGGGGAGGCGGTCGGCGCCGATGGTGTAGAATCGTCCGTTCGAGCCGAAGGCCAGCAGCTTGTCCGTGGTGTGGGCGTGGAAGAGGAAGCGACCCGAGTCGCCCTCGCGGAACTTCAGCTCCGAGTCGAGCGCGATGTGCCCCTTCATCGCCCGGATCCAGCCCTGCTCGGAGCACACGACCGTGATCGGCTCGCGCTCGACCAGCGCCTCGAGCGGCACCGCCTCGACCGCGGGCGCGTCGGCGAAGCCCGTCCGCCGCGCGCCGATCGGCCAGGCGTCGTTCTCGCGCCGGGCCATGGCGATGTCCTCGGCGTAGCGGAGCCCGCGCAGCTTCGCCGGCGCGCCGAAGCGGTCGCGCATGGCGCGCACCTGGTCGGCGATGCGGCCCCACTGCAACTGCTCGTCGGCGACCAGCTCCTCGAGGTCCGACCGCTCGACCATGAGCTCGTCGCGCTCCTGCCTCAGCGCCATCTCCTCGAGCCGGCGCAAGGAGCGCAGCCGCATGTTGAGGATCGCCTCGGCCTGCATGTCCGAGAGATCGAACTCGGCCATCATCACCGGCTTCGGCTCGTCCTCGGTGCGGATGATCTCGATTACCCGGTCGAGGTTGAGGAAGGCGGTGATGTAGCCCTCCAGCACCTCGAGCCGGTGGGCGATCTTTGCCAGCCGGTGGCGCGCGCGCCTGAGCAGCACCTCGCGCCGGTGGTCGAGATAGGCGCGCAACACCTCGGCGAGCGAGCACACCTTCGGTGTGCGCCCGTCCACCAGCACGTTCATGTTGAGGGGCACCCGCAGCTCGAGGTCGGTCTGCCTGAACAGCGTCTCCATCAGGAGGCCCGGGTCCACCGTGCGGCTCTTCGGCTCCAGCACCAGCCGCACGTCCTCGGCCGATTCGTCGCGCACGTCGGCGAGGATCGGGACCTTGCGGGCGTTGATCAGCTCGGCGATGCGCTCGACCAGCTTCGACTTCTGCACCTGGTAGGGGATCTCGGTGACGACCACCTGCCAGGTGCCGCGGCCCAGGTCCTCGGTCTCCCAGGTGGCGCGCAGCCGGAAGCCGCCGCGCCCGGTCCGGTAGGCCTCGACGATCGACTCGCGCGGCTCGACCAGCACGCCGCCCGTGGGGAAATCCGGCCCCGGGATCATCTCGACCAGCGTCTCTGCCCGCGCGCTCGGGTGGCGGATGAGGTGCAAGAGCGCCTCGGCGAGCTCGCCGGCGTTGTGCGGCGGGATCGCGGTCGCCATGCCCACCGCGATTCCGCTCGCGCCATTCGCCAGCAGGTTCGGGAAGGCCGCCGGCAGGACCTCCGGCTCCTCGTCCTCGCCGTTGAAGGTGGCGCGGAGGTCGACCGCGTCCTCGTCGAGCCCCTCGAGCATGGCGGCCGCCACGTCCGTCAGCCGGGCCTCCGTGTAGCGATAGGCCGCCGCGCCGTCGCCGTCGATGTTGCCGAAGTTGCCCTGCCCGTCGATCAGCGGGTAGCGCAGCGAGAAATCCTGCGCCGCGCGCACCAGCGCGTCATAGACCGCCTGGTCGCCGTGCGGGTGGTACTTGCCGATCACGTC
>JBEPXW010000122.1:0-5667 GCA_041641715.1 Pseudomonadota bacterium | reverse complement strand
CTCCCATGTTGCGTCGTCGATGATGCGCAGATGCGGCACCTCCGCGGTGATCCAGTGCACCTCCGGGTTCGGCCGCGAGAGCCGCCGGCCGGTCTCCGGGTCCTTCACGAAGCGCTGCCGGTTGTAGGTGATGCGCCCGAGATAGAGCTCGTTGTTGAGGATGCCGTTCCGGCGCTGCCGGCTGCCGTTGATCGTGGAGGCGTTCCAGGGCCCGCCGCGCGGGCCCGGGATGCCGTCACGGTTGAGCCCCGCCGCGATCCGCCGTGGCGTGAGACCGCTCGCGTATTCGGTGAAAATGCGCCGCACGATCCGGGCCTCGGCCTCGTCGATCTCCCGCTCGCCGGTGGTGACCGAGCCGTCGTCGTTGAGCTTGCGGACCATGCGGTAGCCGTAGCTGTTGCCGCCCGGGATGCGGCCGGCCTCGACGCGGCCGCGTTGGCCGCGACGGGTCTTGTCCGCGAGGCCCTTGAGGAAGAGCGCGTTCATCGTGCCCTTGAGGCCCACATGCAGCTCGCTGATCTCGCCCTCGGCGAGGGTCACCATCCTGACGCCGGCATGGCCAAGGCGCTTGTGGATCGCGGCGATGTCCTCCTGGTCGCGGCTGATCCGGTCCAGGGCCTCGGCGAGCACGACCTCGAACGCGCCGGTGCGCGCGCCGTCGAGGAGCGCCAGCATGCCAGGGCGGCTCCGCAAGTGCCCGCCGCTTATGGCGTGGTCGGTGAAGACCTCCACCACCGAGAGACCCTCCGTCGCTGCCCGCTCGCGGCAAAGGCGCACCTGGTCGTCGACGGAAGTCTCCGACTGCAGGTCGGAGGAATAGCGGGCATAGATCGCGGCACGCATGTCAGAAGTCCTTCTTACGGTGTACGGGCTTGGGTAGCCTGGCACGAAGCGCGTCCACCGACGAGCGGTAGCGGCGGCCCGCGGTAATCTGCTGCGCCTGGATGTAGTGACGCTCCGTCGTGCGCGGGTCGGTATGGCCGAGGATTGGCGCGGCAATGCCGATATGCTTCGGATCGTGGACCGCGACGAAGCTGGCGGCGATGTCGCGGAAGAGGTGCGGGTTGATCGAAACCCCGAAGACACGTCGCGTTGTCCGGGTTATCGCTAGGTACAGGGTCTCGCCGTCAATTGGCCGCCCGCGCTGGCTGATCCAGAGCCTTGTGCTCTCGCCTTCTCGGAGGAGGGCGGGCCTGACCGCGTCGAGGTATTGGTCGAGATACGGGGTCAGCGAGGCCGGCAGTGGCGCCGCAAAGGCATGCCCCGTCTTCGTCTCGGCCGGCGCGAAGCTGATCCGGTAGCCGTCCGCGCCACGCAGCAGGTGCCGGTCGATCTCGATCGCCGCGAGGTTGCCGAGCCGGATCGGGCACTGCGCCAGCAAAGCGATGATCAGGGCGTTACGGTAGCCGGTCAGCGCGTGTCGCGCCGGCGGGTCGCGACGGATCGAGTCCATCGCGTCATACGCCCAGGCGACGATCTCGGCCGGATCGCGCAGCCGGGCCAGCTTGTTGCGGCTGTCCTCGACGCGCCGCTCGAGCCGGCGGACGAGGCGGCGCAGCCACGCCCAGTCGTGATGATCCGGCTCCATCGCCCTGATCGCCGCCAGCAATTCGGCCAACCGGCCCCAAGCGGTCCAGGAAGAGACCGTCGCCTGCAGCTCCTCCACGTAGGCCTGGACGGCCTCGGCCGTGACCCGCTCTGCCGGTGACGTATTCGCGTCGAAACGGCGGCTTCTGATCACGAAGGTCAGCCAGCGGCCGTAGCCCTTGCGGTACTTCTCGCGGGTCTGCGGCCGCCAGTGGAAACCCGCGCCGACCGTGCCGTCGAGGATGTCGCCGGGCTGCATTGCCGCCTCCCAGGCGCGCCGGTCGGTCTCCGGCCACTCATGCAGCGGCAGGCACCGCCGGGCCGGATCCTCGAAGGGGAAAAGCGAGCCCATCCCGCTCACCCTGCCTTCCGGTACCTGCCGCGGGCCGCGTCGACCGAGGCCTGATAGTGGCGGAGCGCCGCCTTCCGCTCGTGCTGCGCGTAAGCCGCCATGGTCGTCGGCAGGCTGTCGCCGATGACGTGGCTGAGCGTGCCATAATCGCCGGGCTGCACCAGGCTGTGCAGCTTGCCGGCGATGCTGCGGAAGAGATGGGCGTTGATCTCGAGGCCGGTGAAGTCGAGGATCGTCCGCGTGATCAGGGCGGAGAGTGTGTGCGGCCGGCGAAAGCCGCCGTCCTCGGCCGGAAAGAGGTATTCCGAGGGCGCGCGCAGCAGGACCGGCCGGCCCTCGCGGCGGTAGAGAGCGACGACCTCGGTGCTCGTCGGCCCGAGCTCGAAGCTCAGGTCCCGGCCGTTCTTCACCTCGCGCCCGGGGATCGAGATCACGAGCCGGCGCTCGCGCCCGACCCGGATCTCCCGCAGGTGGCGCTCGAGGCTGAGCGAGGCGAGGTTGCCGATGCGCATCGGGGCGTAGAGCAGGATCTCGATCGCCGCGGCGGCCTGCAGCAGCAGCGCCGCCTTGTGGGGCCTGATTCCTGACTTCGCCGCCTCACGGATCAGCCGCGCCGGAAGATGGAGGAGGGCGGCGAGGTTCTCCTCGTCGTCCAGCTGCTCGAGGCGCCGGCGGTTCTTTTCGCGGAGTCCGTTCACCTCGAGATTGAGCCGCTGGCAGATCCGGCGCATCTCGGCGAGGTGGTGCGGGTCGACCTTGACATGGTGGGTGGCGATCGCCTTCATGCCCATGGCGAGGCCGTGGATCGCCTCGGTCGGCTTGCCGTCGAACCGGCCCATCAGGTAGCGAAGCCCCGTCTTGAAGGCATCGAGCTCGACGAGGTCCGCGAGGCTCTGAATCAACCCGGCATCGCGTCCCGCGCGCACCAGGGCGGAGGCCATCTCCTGGATCTGGAACCGGCGGTGCCTGATCGTGGTGGGCCGGAGGGGCTTGACGGGCCCGTCCGCATCGAGCGGGCAAGGGTTCGCGAGCCGGTCTAGCCACCGCGCGACATCCTCCTGGAACGCGGCCGGGAAGTGCTCGAGCGGGATGGTCCACGGTTCCTTGCGGCGCGGCGGCGTCAGCTCCTGGCCGGACCAGCCGGGCACGGACCGGCGCAGCCGGTTCCAGGCCCGTGCAGCCTGGGCGATCTTCGGGCCCGGCCGGTCGACGAACGTCTCCTTATCGAGCGCCCGGAGCAGGCCGGCGAGGTGGTCGTCGTTCACCGCCTCCGGCGCCACGTCGATCGCCGAGCAGTACTGGGCGAGCTGCGTGAGCTTCCAGCGGTCGTGCTTGTCCGGTGCCCGGTCCAGGAGCGCCTGCCATTCGGGCGACGGCGGCCGGAGCCAGTCCTTGCGGTCGCGCGAGCAGCCGCAGAGCTCCAGCGCCTTGAGGAGACCGGACTTGAGATTGCTGAAGCGCTTCTTCGAGATACCGAGCCGGGCTGGATGGACGCGGCGCAGCCGCACATGTACCCAGTTGATATTGGCCGGCACCTCCGACGGACCGCGTCCGATGATCCGGCAGACCGACGTCACCGCTGAGCGAAGATCGCGCCGCCGCGAAGGGGAAAGGTCCAGGGTCTCGAGCTTCTCCAGCACCGCCGTCATGCGCGGCGCCGCGGGATCGATGAAGGGGTTCTCCCCTGCCTCGTGATTGTCGCGTTCCGTCATCGGGATCCCCTCCAGTGGGACATTGTTGGACACGGGAAGCCTCGGGTGGCCATCGGTCCAAATTCGGGAAAACGTAGCACGATTATCGGGCTCGGATTGCGCGCCGCCGTCGTCCCGACAGTGGTGCAAGCCATTGATATGGCTGGACATATCTGGACAGCCATGGTCATCGCTCCAGCCGGTCCTTGATGAAGTGCTCGAGGTCGCGCGGCCGGATCCGCCACTGTGCGCCCAGCCGGCTCGCGGGCAGCTCCCGCCGCTCGATCCAGCGCCGCACCGTCTTCGTCGAGACTCCGCAGACCTTCGCCACCGCGGGGATGTCGAGCAGCCACTCCGGTCGCTCGTGAGCTCGTTCAGCCATCGTTCTCTCCGGGTTCGCCCTTACTGTCCTCGGAGGCGTTGTCGCCTGCTACTCCTGATGACAGCGCCTCCCGCGCTGCCTGCTGCGCAAGGAGGCGGACGAGGCGAAGAGCGCATCGGAGGCCTCGCCTCCGTCGGCTGCGCTTGCCTTGTCCTCTGGCTCAACCATCTCCTGCCTCGGCGCTTCCGGCATCGCGGGCGGGACTCTGCCAGGATGGCTTGCGAAGTTGAAACGGTTTTACTAAATAATTGCCGGATAAACCGTGTCAGATGGGTGTCGCGGAGGTGTCATGCACGATCCGACAACCGGAGCACTGCTCTGGACCGTGGATACGGCCGGATACGAGATCATCCACCCGAAGGAAGGCGTGAGCCCGACGGAGTCGTTCCTCGGCGCCGACTTCTATCGCTCGCCCGCTGAGCTCGCCGCCTACGCAAGGCGCGGCGTGGTCCGGCGCAAGGGCGGCGCCCTGCGCCAATACGCGCCAATGGACGACAAGCTGGGGCTCGCGCGCCGGCTCGCCGCCATGTATCCGATAGAGCGGCGGGTGCTGCGTCCGTCAGACGATGAGGTTCTACAGTTTGCCAACGACCACGGCCTTTTGATCGAGGGCGACGTCATGCCGGTCGGCGACCTCATTTACACGGCGAAATATCTCCATGCCTTCGCTAAGGCGATCGACGCCGGGCGCATTCATCAGGCCCGCCGGGTCTTCAACGAAAGGGTGCTGCCGCAGATGACCGTCCGGCTCGTCGGCTCCAAGGCCGGACGGCCTACGGCCAACTGGACGCTCGAGGTCGAGCCGACCAATCTGATCGCCGCCGCCTGGCTGCAGATGGCTCGTGAGCTGACCCAGGGCAAGAGGCTCAAAAAGTGCGCCGCGCCCGACTGTCTCGAGTGGTTCCCCGATCGCGCCAACAAGCGCTTCTGCAACAACCGCTGCAAGATGGCCTTCCATCACGCCGAGCAGCGGGCGCAGCGCCCAAGGAGCGAGCAAACCGGCACCTGGTGAACCGGCGCCTTGCTGCAGACATCTCGCAATCGCCCGATCCCCGACCTTCGCTCCACCGAGCATCAGCGCCAGCAACGCCAGTGCGCGCGGAGGTCGGCATTGACGGCGATCCGGATCTAGAGCGTTCTCCGCTCGGATTGACTCGCGGGGATTCCCAAAGGGGTTTCGATATGATTCACGATGCATGCTGAGGAGGGAGGCCAGCACGCATGGGGAAAGGGATTTCGGAAGATCTTCGGTCGCGGGTGATTGCTGCGGTTGAGGGCGGGGCCTCTCGGCGCGCGGCTGCGAGCCGGTTCGGCGTGAGCGTGTCGAGCGCGATCCGCTGGGTGCGGGAATGGCGCGAGACCGGGCGCAAGACGCCGCGACAGCAGCGTGGCGACCGACTTTCGCCTCGGATTGAGGCGCATGCCGATTGCTCCTGGCCGAGATTGCGTCGGTGCCGGACCGGACACTCGAGGAGCTTCGGGCGCTTCTGCTCCGCGAGCGGGGGGTTCGGGTGAGCAACAGCACGGTCTGGCGCTTCTGTGCCCGACACGGGCTGACGACCAAAAAAAGTCCGGTCACGCGAGCGAACAGGATCTCGAGGACGTCCGCGCAGCACGGCTTGCCTGGTTCGAGGAACAGCCCGAGCTCGACCCCG
>JBEPXW010000121.1:0-5690 GCA_041641715.1 Pseudomonadota bacterium | reverse complement strand
GGCTCATGCCGAAGTTCATCGGCCCCTCGACAATCGACTGGCCGACCGTGCGCCGCGGGTTGAGCGAGCGGTAGGGGTCCTGGAAGACGATCTGGATGTTGCGGCGGAACGGCCGCAATGACCCCTCGCGCAGCGTCGCGATGTCGTGCCCGTCGATCTCGACCTCGCCGCTGGTGGGATCGACGAGGCGAACGATGCAGCGCGCCACGGTGGACTTGCCCGAGCCCGACTCGCCGACGACCCCCAGCGTCTCGCCCCGGTGGACGACGAGGTCCACGTCTCGGGCCGCATGGACCTCGCGCCCGCGCCCGAACCAGCCCGACCGGCCGTAGACCTTGTCGAGCCCGCGCGCCTCGAGCGCCACCTCCTTGAGGTTGGCGGCCGGCCGCTCGGGCGGGGTCAGGCTCGGCACCGAGCCGATCAGCATGCGGGTGTAGGGATGGCTCGGGCGCTTGAGGATCCGGTCCCGCGGCCCCTCCTCGACCACCTTGCCATGCTGCATCACCACGACCCGGTCGGCGATCTCCGCGACCACGCCGAAATCGTGGGTGATGAACATGACCCCCATGCCGTGCTCGCGCTGGATGGTCTTGATGAGCTCGAGGATGCGCGCCTGCGTGGTGACGTCGAGCGCGGTGGTCGGCTCGTCGGCGATCAGGAGCCCGGGCTCCAGCGACAGCGCCATGGCGATCATCACCCGCTGGCGCTGCCCGCCCGAAAGCTGGTGCGGGTAGGAGTGGAACATGCGCTCGGGGTCGGGCAGCTCGACGTCGCGCATCACGGCGAGGACGTGCTCGCGGCGCTCGCGCATCCCCATGTCCGCGTGGATCTCCAGCATCTCGGCGATCTGGTCGCCGACCTTCATGACGGGGTTCAGAGCCGTCATGGGCTCCTGGAAGATCATCGCCATCTTCTCGCCGCGCAGCCGGCGCAGTCGCCGGTCCGAGAGCTTCAGGAGGTCCGTGCCCTCGAGCAGGATCTCGCCGGCCACCGGCTTGAGCTCCTTCTTCGGATGGAGCCCCATGACCGTGTAGGCCGTGACCGACTTGCCCGAGCCGGACTCGCCGACGACGCAAACGATCTCGCCCGCGTTCACGGTGACGCTCACGTCCTCGATGGCGTATGCGCGGTCGGCGCCCTTCGGCAGGCTGACCGTCAGCCCCTTGATGTCCAGGACGGGCTCTCCGGCGGCGCGGTTCATCAGGTCCCCATCTTGCGCGCGATGCGCGGGTCGAGCGTGTCGCGCAGGCCGTCGCCGACGATGTTCACCGCCAGCACGGTGACGGCCAGCGCCACGCCGGGATAGAAGATGATCCAGGGCGTGATCTGGAAGAAGGTGCGTCCCTCGGCCATGATGTTGCCCCAGCTCGGGATCTCGGGCGGGATGCCGGCGCCGAGGAAGCCGAGGATCGACTCGAGGATCATCGCCGAGCCGCAGATATAGGTCGCCTGCACGATCAGGGGCGCGATGGTGTTGGGCAGGATGTGGCGCGAGAGCACCAGCGGCAGCCGCGTGCCCGAGGCGATGGCGGCCTCGACGTAAGGCTCCTCGCGCACCGTCAGCACCACCGAGCGCACGAGCCGCACCACGCGCGGGATCTCCGGGATGACGATGGCGATGATGACGGTCCAGAGCGTCGCGCCCGAGAGCGAGACGAGGGCGATGGCAAGCAGGATGCCGGGAATCGCCATTAGCCCGTCCATCACCCGCATGATGACGGCGTCAAGAGCCCGGATATAGCCCGCGATCAGGCCGAAGAGGAGCCCGATGGTCACCGCCATGACGGCGACCGTCAGCCCGACCACCAGCGAGATCCGCGCGCCCCAGAGGACTCGCGCGAAGACGTCGCGGCCGAGCTGGTCGGTGCCGAACCACGCCTCCGCCGACGGCGCCTTCAGGCGCATGATTGGCGAGAGGTCCATCGGGTTCTTGGTCAGCCATGGCGAGAGCAGCGCGATCGCCGCCATGGTCACCAGCAGAAGCCCGCCCCAGAACACGCCCCGGTTCGCTAGCATCAGGGTGAAGACGCTGACCTGGCGGCGCGCGGGCAGCTCGGCCTCGGCCGAGAGCGCCATTTGGTCGGTCTGGTCCTGGGCGGCCATCAGTAGCGGATCCTCGGGTCGAGGAAGGTGTAGGAGAGGTCGATCATCAGGTTGATGATGATGTAGACGAAGCTGAAGAAGAGGATCAGCCCCTGGATGATCGGGTAGTCCCGCGCCAGCACGGCATCCAGCACGAGGCGCCCGACGCCGGGGATGTTGAACACGCTCTCGGTGACGACGACGCCGCCGATCAGGAGCGCGACGCCGATGCCGATGACGGTGACGATGGGCACGGCGGCGTTCCTGAGCGCATGGCGCAGGAGAATTTTCAGCTCGCTCTGCCCTTTGGCGCGCGCCGTGCGGATGTAGTCCTCGCCCAGCGCCTCCATGACGGAGGCGCGCGTCATGCGGGCGATCAGCGCGATGAAGATGACGCTCAGCGTCACGGCCGGCAGGGTGATGTGGTAGAGGAAGAGCCACGGCCCGTGCTCGAACGGGCTGCGATAGCCCTGCACCGGCAGCCAGTTCAGCCACATGGCCAGCACGTAGATCAGCATGTAGCCGAGCACGAAGACCGGCACCGAGAAGCCGCCGACCGAGAACAGCATCACGAAGCGGTCGATCAGGCTGCCCGACTTCCACGCCGCCAGCGTGCCGAGCGGCACCGCCACGGCGATGGCGAACAGCATGGTGGAGAGCCCGAGCATCATCGTCGGCTCGATCCGCTGCGCGATCATGGTGGTGACGGGGAGGTTGGTGAAGATCGAGGTGCCGAGGTCGCCCTGCAGGAGCTGGCCGAGCCAGGTGACGAACTGCACCGGGATCGGCTCGTTGAGCCCGAGCTGCTCGCGGATCCGCGCCACGTCCTCGGCCGAGGCGTAGTCGCCGGCGATCACGGCGGCCGGGTCGCCGGGGGCAAGGCGCAGCATGGCGAAGACGAACAGCGCCACCACCGCCATCACGGGGATGGTCGAGAGGATGCGCATGACGACGTAGCGCAACATGGCCGCTCCTTCGGGGGCCAGGCCCGGCCGCGGGGCGGCCGGGCTCAGCGGCCGGTCACTCGACCGACATGTTCCAGAAGAACTGCACGGGCGACTTGATGAGGCCCGTCACGTTGTTCCGGTAGGCCACCGGCACGAAGAACTGGCCGAGATGGCCCGAGGCGGCGATCTCCCAGAGCCGCTCCTGGGCCTTCTTGGCGTGCTTCATGCGCTCCTCCTGGGTGGTGGCGACGGCGAAGGCCGACCGGGCCTCCTCGAGCGCCTCGTCCTGGGGCCAGCCGAACCAGCCCGCGTCCGGGTCGCCGGAGAAGGCGATGGCCATCGGGTCGATCACGTCGGCGCCGATCCACCAGGTGTGGAACATGTTCCAGCCGCCCTCGGAGACCGGGTCGCGCTTGGCGCGCCGCGAGGTCAGCGTCGCCCAGTCCATGGCCTGCACCTCGACGGTGAAGCCGGCCTTGCGCAGGTTCTCGGCCGTGACCAGCGAAAAGGCCGAGAGGACGGGGATGTCGGTCGGCTGCATGATGACGACCGGCGTGCCGTCATAGCCCGCCTCCTCGAGCTTCGCCTCGGCCTTGTCGTAGTCGGCCGTCTTCATGGCCTCGGAGCCGACCTCGGTGGCATAGGGTGTGCCGCAGGGGAAGACCGAGTAGCAGGTCTTCCAGTACTTCTCGTCGCCCACGGCGGCGCGCATGTAGTCCTCCTGCTTCATCGTCATCAGCGCGGCCTGGCGCACGCCGACATTGTCGAAGGGCGGCAGCAGGTGGTTGAAGCGCGCGAAGCCGATGTTGCCGAGCGGGTCGTTGACCTCGACGGTGATGTCGGGGTTCGTCTCGAGCACCGGCACGAGGTCGTTGGCGGGCTGCTCGAAATAGTCGATCTCGCCCGCGAGCAGCGCGTTCATCGCCGTGGTCTGGTCTGGGAAGTAGAGCCACTCGACCCGGTCGACCTTGGCGATCTTGCCGCCGGCGGCGGCCGAGGGCGGCTCGTCGCGCGGAACGTAGTCCTCGAACTTGGTGTAGATCACCTTCGAGCCCGGGACCCATTCGTCCTCCTCGAACTTGAAGGGGCCGGAGCCGACATACTCCTGGATCTGCTCGAACGGGTCGGTCTCGGCGATCCGCTCGGGCATGATGAAGGGCACGTTGGACGAGATCTTGCCGATGGACTCGAGCACGAGGCCGTAGGGCTTGCTCAGGTTCATCACGAAGGTCTTGTCGTCGACGATCTCGAAGTCGTCGACGGCGGTGAACAGCTGCTGGCCCATGCCGTCGCGCTTGCCCCAGCGCTCGAGCGATGCGATCACGTCCGCCGGCCGCACCGGCTCGCCGTCATGGAACTTGAGCCCGTCGCGCAGCGTGAAGGTCCAGGTCAGGTTGTCGTCCGAGACCTCCCACGAGTCGACCATCTGCGGCTGCGGCTCGAAGTTCTCGTCCATCGCGAAGAGCGTGTCGTAGATCATGTAGCCGTGGTTCCGCGAGATGTACGCGGTGGTCCAGATCGGGTCGAGATTCTTCAGATCCGCGTGCGGAATGACCCGGAGCACGCTCTCGGCCGACGCCTGTCCGGGCGTGCCGGCGAGCCCGAGCGCGAGCGGCACCGCCATCGCCGCCGCCAGCACCCGGCGTTTGGTCCAAAGTCGCATGTGAGGCACCTCCCCTCTGATTTTCTGGAGAATTGTTTGCCGGGCTCGCCGGCCCCCCGGCCGCCCAGTGGGCGCGATTAACGCAGGGCCCCATTCGCCTGTCAAGGTTTGCCCCGTGTTGACGTGCCGCACGCGGTCCGCGCAATCTGCCGCGCATCCCGCCCCGGCGGCTCCGCCATGGAGACAGACGATGCGCATCCTCGCGGCGATGATGAAGCACGAGACGAACTCGTTCTCCCCCGTGCGGACCGACCTCGACCGCTTCGCCCAGTGGAGCCTCTCCCGCGGCGATGACGCGCTCGCCGCCTATCGCGGCACCGCGATGCCGCTCGCCGCCTATTTCGAGCTGGCCGAGGCGCGCGGCGCCGAAATCGTCTGCCCCCTCGCCGCCGAGGCGATGCCATCCGGCCTGGTCGAGGAGGCGACTTACGAGCAGCTCGTCGACTGGATCCTCGAACCGGTGCGCGAGGGCCATGTCGATGCCGCCTTCCTCGACCTCCACGGCGCCATGACCGCCGCGCATGTCGACGACGGCGAGGGCGAGCTCCTGCGCCGCCTGCGCGAGATCGCGCCGGAGATGCCGGTCGCCGTCACGCTCGACATGCACACCAATCTGACGGTCGCGATGGTCGAGAACGCCGACGCGATCATCGGCTACAAGACCTATCCGCATACAGACATGTACGATGTCGGCCGGCAGATCGCCGAGGTGCTCTGGGCCAAGATCGAGGGCCGCGCGAACCCGGTCATGGCCTGGGGCGCCGCGCCGATCCTCGCCCAGACGCTGTGCATGGGGACGGCCGACGAGCCCATGCGGTCACTGCAGCAGGCGACCCGCGACGAGGAGACGGGCGGCCTCCTCGCCGCCACCGTCCTCGGCGGGTTCCCGATGGTCGACGTGCCCCATGCCGGGCTCGGCGTCGTCACGGTGGCCGACGGCGATCGCGCCGCCGCCGGGGCCGCGCGCGACCGGTTGCTCGCGCGGGCCTGGGAGGCGC
>JBEPXW010000120.1:0-5676 GCA_041641715.1 Pseudomonadota bacterium | reverse complement strand
ATGGCAGGGCGGCCCGCGGCGCAGCAGAGGGCGCGGGCGAGCTCCTCGGACTGGTTGAAGCGCCGTCGGACCCGTCGCGTCCAGTGCATCGGCACCGGCGCGACGAGATCCGCCCCGGCGACGAGCCGCCGCCCGGCCCGCGCCATCCAGCCGCCGAGCATCGGCGCCATGTCGAGCCGGTCGCCGTGCTTCAATGCCAGCACGATGCGCCGCCCGGCGCCCTCGTAGGCCAGGACGGCCGTGCCGCGGTTCCACGCGGGGGGATGGGCGAGGCAGCTGTCGCAGTGGAAGCCGGGCACCGGCCCGGCGAGGCCGGGCACGTCGCGGCCGCAGGCCTCGCAGCCCCGTCCCGAGAGGAAGGCGGTTTTCGCCCAGCAGGCCGCGCAGAGGCTCGCCGTACCGGTCTCGGCCCGGCAGGCCGGGCAGACCGGCGGGAACAGCGCCTCGAGGCAGGCGCCCGCAAGGGGCCGGAGGCCCCGCTTCAACGGGGTGATGAGCGCCATTCTGGCCGTGCCCCCTCGTGTATGCCGTCCAGGCCCGCTATATGCGGGGGCGAAAGGTATGAAGGATGAGTGAACAGCCGCGGCAGCTCTTCGATTTTCCGGCGCTGGCGGGGCGGCGTGACCGGGCCATGCGGCTCGGCTTTCAGGGCGGCGCGGATTTCCTGCACCGCGAGGTGGCGGCGCTCCTGGCCGAGCGGCTCTCCGAGGTGAAGCGCGACTTCCCGCGCGTGGCGCTCGTCGGCACCGGCGCCGGCGTGGTCGCGGAGGCGCTCGGCGAGGGCCGCGAGGCGGTGACGCAGCTCGACCCCTCGCCCGCCATGGCGGCCGCGGCGGGGGGCGCCGTGCTCGAGGGCGAGACGCTGCCGCTCGAGCGAGGGGCCTACGACCTCGTCGTCTCGCACCTCCTGCTCCATGCCGTGAACGACCCCGTCGGCCAGCTCATCCAGATGGGCCTCGCGCTGAAGCCGGACGGGCTGATGCTGGCCGCGCTCTTCGGCGGGCAGACCCTGACCGAGCTCCGCGCCAGCCTCGCCGAGGCGGAGGCCGAGTGCGAGGGCGGGCTGAGCCCGCGCGTGGCGCCAATGGCGGAGATCCGCGACCTCGGGGCGCTGCTGCAGCGCGCCGGCCTCGCCATGCCGGTGGCGGACTCGGAGAAGCTGACGGTGACCTACGCCACGCCGCTCGACCTCATGCGCGAGCTGCGCGCCATGGGCGAGACCAACATCATGACCGACCGCCGCCGCGAGCCGATGCGGCGGCGCACGCTGATGCGCGCCGCGGAGATCTACGCTGAGCACTACGGCACGCCCGAGGGCCGCGTCCGCGCCACCTTCGAGATCGTCTTCCTGACCGGCTGGGCGCCCGGGCCCGATCAGCCGCAGCCGTTGCGGCCGGGCTCGGCCAAGGCCCGGCTCGCGGACGCGCTCGGCACCGAGGAGGTCCGGACGGGGGTCAAGACAGGGGTCAAGACGGGGGAATGACGCCGCAGGCCCGTTGAAAGGCGCGGGCGGCGGGATAGCTGCCGCTCCGGGCAAGGAGAAGGGAACGACGATGCTGGACCGCACGGGAATGGACCGCACGGGGATGGACCGGCCGGGGCGCGGCCGGCTGGAGCACGCGCCGAAGGAGCACCCGGCCATCGCGCCGGCCAAGGTGGGCGTGCTGCTGGCGAATCTCGGCACGCCGGACGGCACGGACTACTGGTCGATGCGGCGCTACCTCTCCGAGTTCCTCTCGGACCGGCGCGTGATCGACTACTCGCCGCTGATCTGGCAGCCGATCCTTCAGCTCATGGTGCTGACGAAGCGCCCGTTCTCCTCGGGCGAGGCCTATCGCGGCATCTGGAACGAGGCGGAGGACGAGAGCCCGCTGCTCACCATCACCCGCGACCAGACCACGAAGCTGCGCCAGCGCCTCGAGGCACGGCACGGGGCCCGGGTCGTGGTCGACTTCTGCATGCGCTACGGCAATCCCTCGACGGACGCGGCGATCCGGCGGCTCGCCGGGCAGGGCTGCGAGCGGATCCTGTTCCTGCCGCTCTATCCGCAATACGCGGGCGCGACGACGGCGACGGCGAACGACCACGCCTTCCGCACGCTGATGCGCATGAAGTGGCAGCCGGCCATCCGCACGGCGCCCCCCTATCATGACCACCCGCTCTACATCGAGGCGCTGGCGGCCTCGGTGGAGCGTGCCTATGCGGGGCTGGAAAATCGGCCGGACGCGCTCGTGACCTCCTATCACGGGCTGCCCGAGCGGTATCTCACGGAGGGCGATCCCTATCACTGCCACTGCCAGAAGACCTCCCGGCTCCTGCGCGAGCGGCTCGGCTTCGCCGGGGACGAGGTGGTCGTCACCTTCCAGTCCCGCTTCGGCCCGGAGGAGTGGCTGAAGCCCTACACCGTCGAGGAGGTTGCGCGGCTGGCGCAGGCCGGGAAGAAAAGGATCGCGGTGATCGCGCCGGCCTTCTCGTCCGACTGCGTCGAGACGCTCGAGGAAATCAACGAGGAGATCCGCGAGAGCTTCCTCGAGGCGGGCGGCGAGGCGTTCACCTACATCTCCTGCCTCAACGACGACGAGGCCCATATCGACCTGATCGAGGCGCTGGTCGAGCACGAGGCGGCTGGCTGGCTCTGACGCGCCGGCCCGGCGACCTTTCCCGCCGCCGGGAGGCCCGCTAGAGAGGTGTCGCGAAGGGAACCGGTCGGAGACGCGATCAGGATGGAGACAGTGCGCACCGTCACGGACCTGCGCTCTCGCGTGCGCGGCTGGCAGGCCGCGGGCGAGCACGTCGCACTGGTGCCGACCATGGGGGCGCTGCATGCGGGCCATCTCGACCTCGTCACGCTCGGCAAGGCTCGCGCCGCGCGCGCGGTGGCGACGATCTTCGTCAACCCGACCCAGTTCGGCCCGAGCGAGGACCTCGCCGCCTATCCGCGCGACGAGGCGCGCGACGCCGGGATGCTGGCGGGCGCCGGCTGCGACCTCCTGTTCGCGCCCACGGTCGCCGAGATGTACCCGCCCGGATTCGCCACGCGCGTCCATGTCGATGGCCTGACCGATTGCCTCTGCGGCCCCGTGCGGCCGGGCCATTTCGACGGCGTCGCGCAAGTAGTGACGAAGCTTTTGAACCAGGCGCAGGCCGACATCGCGGTGTTCGGCGAGAAGGACTGGCAGCAGCTCGTGGTGATCCGCCGGCTCGCCCGTGACCTAGACATCCCCACCGCGATCATCGGCGCGCCCATCGTGCGCGAGGCGGACGGGCTCGCCATGTCGTCGCGCAACCGCTATCTCGATGCGGAGCAGCGCGCCGTCGCGGGGCAGCTCAACAAGGTGCTGTTCGCCGCGGCCGGGCGAATCGCCAGTGGCGCCCCCGCCGGCGGCGAGGAGGCCGCGGCGGCGCGGGCGCTGAAGGACGCGGGCTTCGATTCGGTCGATTACGTCGAGTGCCGCGAGGCCGAGACCCTGGCGCCGGTCGAGCGCTTCGACCCGGCCCGCCCGGCGCGTCTCTTCGGCGCCGCGCGCATCGGCCGCGCCCGGCTGATCGACAACGTGCCGGTGGCGGGGGAGAGCGGGGCCGGCTGATGCCGCTAGCGCCCGCGCTCGGCCGGCCGGCCCTCGAACCAGTCGAGGGCGCGCTCCAGCCAGTCCCGCGGCACGCCGTGCCCGCCCGGGTGCAGCAGGAGGGCGAGGCGCCCGTCCGCGCAGTGCCCCCATTCACGCAGCCAGCGGGGCCGGTCCGGGTCCACGGAGGTCGTGTCGGGCCTGTGCGGATCGCAGCGGAGCGTCTCCCGCAGCGTGCGGAGGCCGGCGAACACGTCGCCCTGGGTCAGCCTGCCGCCCGCGACCGAGCGGCCCTCGAGCGGCACGACGCGGTCGGTCCAACCATGGGTGTGGAAGAGGTCGACCGGCCCGGCGCAGCGCTCGGGCAGCGGCTCCCAGAATGCGCCGGCGACCGGGGCGTAGGCGGCCGCAGTCTCCGGGGCGTGGCAGGCGACGTCCCAGACCATCGAGCCGCCGCGGGAGAACCCGGCGACGAGAACGCGGCCGCGGTCGACGCCGCGCCGGGCCGCGTCTTCGAGCACCTCCGCGAGGAAGGCGATGTCGTCGCGCGGATGGCTGCCGCCGTCGCGCACGCCCCAGTCGCTGTTCTCGTGCGTCGCCCGCGGCACGCCCTCGGGTGCAATCAACGCGTAGCCCCGCTCGGAAAGCGTGGCGCGCATCGCCCCGTTCCGCATGACGCCGGCGGAGGAGGCGCCCCAGCCGTGGAGGAACACGAGCGCCGGCACGGGGTCCGCCGCGCGCTCGGGCAGGGCGAGGCGATATTCGCCGCTCTCGGTCCGGCAGAGGCCGGACGGCGCCCCGCAGGGCGGCTCGTCCGCAAGCCCCGCGGACGTGATCACGACGACTGCCGCGATGGCAGCCAGGATGCAGCGCATGGATCCCCCTTTGGCCCGACCGCGGTATAACCGGTCCCGTTCTAGGATAGCCGTACCCGCCCCGGCGGAAAGGGCCGGGCCCGGGGGCCGCGGCATCAGCGGCCCTTCCAGACGGGATCGCGCTTCTCGGCGAAGGCGCGGGCGCCCTCGATCTGGTCCTCCGATGCGTAGAGCGCGTCGACGGCGCGGAACTGGCGCCGCGTGATGCGGTTGAGCGCGTCCTGGAACTTCATGTCCTCGGCCTCGCGCACCACCTCCTTGATTGCGGCGTAGACGAGTGGCGGGCCGGACTCGAGGTGCCGTGCCAGCTCCCACGCTTTCTCGCGCAAATCCTCCGGTCTCGTGATCTCCCGGATCAGGCCCCAGTGCCGCGCCTCCTCGGCGTCGAACCAGCGCCCCGTCAGCAGCAGGTCCATGGCGACGTGGTAGGGGATGCGCTTCGGCAGCTTGCATGAGGCGGCGTCGGCGATGGTGCCCGAGCGGATCTCCGGGAGCGCGAAGGTCGCGGTCTCGGAGGCGAGGATCAGATCGCAGGAGAGGGCGAGCTCGAGCCCGCCGCCGCAGGCGATGCCATTGACCGCGCAGATGATCGGCTTGTTCAGATGCGGCAGCTCCTGGATGCCGCCGAAGCCGCCGACCCCGTAGTCCCCGTCCACCGCGTCGCCCTCGGCGGCGGCTTTGAGGTCCCAGCCGGGGCAGAAGAACTTCTCCCCCTCGGCGCGCAGGATGGCGACCCGCAGCTCGGGTTCGTCGCGGAAGGCGCGGAAGGTCTCGCCCATGAGGCGCGAGGTCGCGAGGTCGATGGCGTTGGCCTTCGGCCGGTCGAGCGTGACCTCGAGGACGCGGCCCTCGCGGCGGGTCTTCACGGGGGTGTCGGTCATCTCATGCCTCCCTCAGCCGGATCAGCGCGTCCGCCGCCACGGCGCCGTGGGGCGTGACGATCAGCGGGTTGATGTCGATCTCCTCCAGCCGGCCTTCCGTCTCGGTGACGTAGCCCTGGAGCGCCATGCAGGCGCGAATGACGGCCTCGACGTCCGCGAGAGGACGGCCGCGGTAGCCGGTGAGCAGCGGGGCGGTCTTCAGGCCCGTGAGCGCGGCGTGGATCTCCTCTTCCGTCGCCGGGATCATCAGGGTGGCGGTGTCGGCGAGAAGCTCCGTCAGGATGCCGCCCGCGCCGACGCTCAGTGCGTAGCCGTGCGCCGGGTCGCGGACGACGCCCAGGATCAGCTCGGCGA
>JBEPXW010000119.1:0-5753 GCA_041641715.1 Pseudomonadota bacterium | reverse complement strand
GAATGCGGGGGTGTCGGGGTCGAGAGTGGCGAGCGCCTCGGTCGCGCCCGCGGGCGCGCCGGGGGCCGCCGCCGCGACGGCAGCCTCGAGGTTCATGGAAATCTCCCGGGGGTTGGGCGCGGGAAGCGCGCCCGCGCACTCTGCCCCGGGATGGTGAAGGCTGCGTTAAGGAGGGGTTGCGTCAGCCGCCGGTCACGCTCATGTGCCGGCCGACCTGGCCGTGGACCTCGCGGCGCGAGTAGTCGAAGTCGTGGCCCTTCGGCTTGCGCGTGATCGCCTCGCGGATTGCGTCCTTCACGGGCGCGTCATCCTCGGTGGCGCGCAGCACCTTGCGCAGGTCGGCGGCGTCCTCCTGGCCGAGGCACATGTAGAGCGTGCCGGTGCAGGTCAGCCGCACGCGGTTGCAGCTCTCGCAGAAATTGTGCGTGAGCGGGGTGATGAAGCCGATGCGTTGGCCGGTCTCCTCGATCCGGGCATAGCGTGCGGGCCCGCCGGTGCGGTAGTCGATCTCGGTCAGCGTCCAGCGCTTCGAGAGGTCAGCGCGGAGGTCGTCGAGCGCGTAGTACTGCTCGAGCCGGTCCTCGTTGCCGAGGTCGCCCATGGGCATGACCTCGATGAAGGTGAGGTCCATGCCGCGCTGGCTGCACCACTCGACGAGGGTGTGGATCTCGTCGTCGTTGACGCCCTTGAGCGCCACCGTGTTGATCTTGACGTGGAGCCCCGCGGCCTGCGCCGCGTCGAGCCCGTCGAGCACCTGGGCGAAACGGCCCCAGCGGGTGATCCTGCGGAACTTTTCCTCGTCGAGCGTGTCGAGCGAGACGTTGACGCGCTTGACGCCGACGCGCGCCAGCTCATCGGCGAAGCGGTTGAGCTGCGAGGCGTTGGTGGTCAGCGTCAGCTCGTCGAGGGCGCCGGTGTCGAGGTGGCGGCCCATGCGCTCAAAGAAGTGCATGATGTTCTTGCGCACCAAGGGTTCGCCGCCGGTGATGCGGAGCTTGCGCACGCCAAGATCGACGAAGTTGGTGCAGAGGCGGTCGAGCTCCTCGAGCGTCAGCAGCTCGCGCTTCGGCAGGAAGGTCATCTCCTCCGCCATGCAGTAGACGCAGCGGAAGTCGCAGCGGTCCGTCACCGAGACGCGCAGGTAGGTGATGGCGCGCTCGAAAGGGTCAACCAGCGGCGGCGTGGCGTCTGTCATGCATCCTCCCTTTGGCCGCGAATCTAGAGGCTTTCGGCGCGCTCGGCAATCCGGGGTCGCGCCACGCAGCGGAAATCGCGTTGACAGGGGGGCTGAGGACGGCAAGGTCTCAGCGGAGACAGGCAGGGCAGGGGAGGCAACGATGATTCTCTACGGCCGCAATCTTTCGCCTTTCGCCCGGCGCGTCGCGATCTGGTGCGCGCTGCAGGGTCGCGAGGTCGAGCGCCGCGAGCTGACCGTCATGGGCGAGGATTTCGAGAAGATCCGCGAGGTCAATCCGGTGGCGCGCGTGCCGGCCCTGGTGCTCGACGACGGCACGAAGCTGATCGAGGCCTGGGCGATCTGCGACTGGCTCGAGGAGACGGCGCCCGAGGGCCGGCGGCTGACGCCGGAGCACGGCGCAGCGCGAATGGACTGCCTGCAGCGGCTGGCGTTGGCGAGCGCCACGGCCGAGAAGGCCGTGGCGATGGTCTACGAGCGCAACCGCAGGCCGGAGGAGCTGCACTGGCACGACTGGCAGAAGCGGGTCGCCGGCCAGGTGCAGGGCGGGCTCGCCGAACTGGACGCCCGCGTGCCGGGCGAGGGCTGGTCCGGCGCGCGCGGGCCGGACGGGGGCGACATCGGCGCGGTGATCGCCTACCAGTTCGTCGAGGCGACCAACCCGTGGCTGTTGGAGCCCGGCTACCCGCGCCTCAAGGCGCTGGCCGAGCGGGGGATGGCCATCGACGTGATCGCGGCGACCAAGCCCCAGCCCTGACGGCCGATTGCCTCGCTCCGGGCGCTGGTCTAGCGTCGCGTCGTCGGTTGGGAGGCTGGCGATGAACGAGGTCACCCGGGCGGAGAGCTGGGACGCGCTGCGCGCGGCGCATCGCTGGCGGCTGCCGGCGCGCTACAACATCGCCCACGACATGTGCGAGAAATGGGCCGAGAGCGAGCCCGACCGGCTGGCGCTGGTCTATCTCAGGCCCGACTGGGAGGTGCGCGAGTATACTTACGCCCAGCTCTCGCGCGCCTCGAGCCGTTTGGCCAACGCGCTGGCCGAGCACGGGGTGGCGCGCGGCGACCGGGTGGCGGTGCTGCTGCCGCAGGTGCCGGAGACGATCCTGACGCATCTCGCGGTCTACAAGCTGGGGGCGGTGGCGCTGCCGCTCTTCACGCTCTTCGGCGAGGAGGCGCTGGAGTACCGGCTGAGCGACTCGGGGGCGAGGGCGCTGGTGACGGACGAGGCGAACCTGGCCAAGGTCAACGCCATCCGCGACCGGCTGCCCGAGTTGCGCACCGTGTTGTCCATCGACAGGCCGGGGCCGGGCGCCTGGGGTTTCTGGCAGGAGCTCGGCAAGGCGCGCGATAGCTTCGCGATGGCGGACACCGGACCCGAGGATCCGGCCTTCATCTGTTACACCTCCGGCACCACCGGGCCGCCCAAGGGGGCGCTGCACGCCCACCGGGTGCTCATCGGCCACCTGCCCGGCGTGCAGGTGACGCACGAGTTCTTCCCCCAGCCGGGCGACCGCATGTGGACACCGGCCGATTGGGCCTGGATGGGGGGCCTCTGCAACATCGCCATGCCGAGCTTGCGCTTCGGTGTGCCGCTGGTGGCGCACCGGGCGGAGAAGTTCGACCCGGAGGCGGCGTTCGAGCTGATGGCGCGCATGGGCGTGCGCAACACCTTCCTGCCGCCGACCGCGCTCAAGATGATGCGCACGGTGGAGCGGCCGGAGCGGTTCGGGGTGAAGCTCCGCTCCGTCGGCTCGGGCGGCGAGAGCCTCGGGGCGGAGGTGGTCGAGTGGGGCGAGGGCGCGCTCGGGCTCACCGTCAACGAGTTTTACGGGCAGACCGAGTGCAACCTCGTGGTCGGCAACTGCGCCTCGATCATGGACGTGAAGCCGGGGTCGATGGGCCGGGCCTTCCCGGGCTCCGAGGTCGCCATTCTCGACTCCGAGGGGAACCCGCTGCCGCCCGGCGAGGCGGGCGAGATCGCGGTGAAGCGCGGCGACGCGGCGATGTTCCTCGAGTATTGGGGGATGCCCGAGAAAACCGCAGAGAAGTTCGCCGGCGACTGGATGCGCACCGGCGACGAGGGGGTGATGGACGAGGACGGCTATTTCCGCTTCGCCGCGCGCACCGACGACGTCATCACCTCGTCGGGCTACCGCATCGGACCGAGCGAGATCGAGAACTGCCTGACCGGCCACCCGGCGGTGGCGATGGCCGCCTGCGTCGGCATCCCCGACCCGGTGCGCACCGAGATCGTCAAGGCCTTCGTGGTGCCGGCGCCGGGGCACGAGGGCTCGGAGGCGCTCGCAGGCGAGCTGATCGCCCATGTGCGTCAGCGGCTCAGCCCGCACGCGGCGCCGCGCGCCGTCGCGTTCATCGACACCATGCCGACGACGGCGACCGGCAAGATCATGCGCCGCGAACTGCGCGCACGTGAGCTCGCTCTGGGCGACAGCGAATGAGACGGCCGGCCGCCGTTTGCCTCCGCACTCCCCATGCCCGGCCCCCGCCTCGCGGCCGTGACGAATTTGCGATCCCGGCTCAGGATTCTGTGCTAACCTTCTGGCCGTATTCCGATCCGCTGGGGCACGATCGAGAGGAGGGAGTGGTCATGCAGAGGGTTCTTGGTGCCGTGGCCGGCCTCGTCGCCGCGGCGGTGCTGACGGGCTGCATGCCGGCCAACGAGGCGCGCGAGGAGCAGCCGGCCTATGCCGTGACGAGCGAGGCGGAGGAGTTCGAGATCCGGGAGTACGGCTCGCAGGTGGTGGCGCAGCACACCACGCGCGGCACCTACCGCCAGGCGGTCGAGCAGGGCTATATCCGGCTCGAGCGCTATTTCACCGGTGAGAACACGGTACCCGAGGCGATCGAGATGCGCATGCCGGTGATGGTGCGCGACGATGGCGCCGCGGGCTGGACGACCATGTTCCTGCTGCCCGAGGCATACCGCGCCGAGACCGCGCCGCGCCCCGTCGACCAGCGCATCCGCGTGGTCGAATTGCCGCCGCGCCAGGTCGCGGCGGTGACCTTCAAGGGCGGGCTGGGCGAGACGGTCCTTCGCGAGCAGGCCTCGCGGCTCGACGCATGGCTTGAGGCGAAAGGCATCGCGCACCGCGGCGATTTTACGCTCGCGAGCTACGACCCGTCCTGGAAGCCCACGGCCTGGCGCTCGAACGAGGTGCTGGTCACGCTGCGCTGAGGCGACAGGCCCGGCTCAGTCGGTCGCGGTCGCCTTTTCCTTTGGCGTCGCCGCGGCCAGTTGGACCTGCGACGTCTCCGTCCACTGCGGCTGTTTCGCGCGGCGCTGCATCTCGATGTGCACCCTGCCGACCCCGTTGAGCAGGCGCGTGCCTTTCATGGTGCCGTCGACGATCTCGTAGGTCGCTTTCTCCTTGCCGTAGTTGAAGTGCAGCTTGCCGTTCTTGTCGATCCAGCCGAAGCGCCGGAACGCGCTCGCCGGCTGGTTCCAGGGCTTGTAGGGCGCGTGCATGTCGACCAGCGCCACCTGGCCGTCCGGGTAGACCTGATAGACCAGCAGGTCATGGCACCACTTCCCGTCCCAGGCGCCGTAGCCCCACTGGCCGAGATACTGTGTGTAGCGCTCGGGCAGGTCCTCGGGAGGCTTCACGACCTTGACATCGGTGAACAGGTCGACGGTGTAGCATCGCCTGTCATCCATCGGGTTCCACCCCGCAGATTTGGAGACCGAAGCCTTGGACGCCGGACTCTCGGGGGCTTCGGTCTTCGCGGCGGTTCTCGTGAACGAGGCGGGCTTGACCGGGGGAATCCAGGTCGTCTGGCTTGCCGTGGTGTCGGCTTCGGCGTTGGCGTTCTCGGCGGCGGCCTCCGCGGTCCGCGCTTCGGCCTCGGGCTCGGATGCGGACTCGGACTTCCCGAAGCCGAGACATCCCGACAGCGCCACGCTCGCGGCGACTAGCACTAGGCTGCGCATTGTTGAAACCTTTCTCACTCTGTCCCTCGTTTGGCGTGTGCCTTTTTTCGCACCTTACTCGACAGTGACCGATTTGGCGAGATTTCTCGGCTGGTCGACGTCCGTCCCCTTTGCCAGTGCCGCGTGATAAGCGAGGAGCTGGGCCGGGACGGCATAGACGATGGGCTCCACCAGGGGGTCGGCGACCGGCATTCCGAGCACGCGCCAGACGCCGTCCGCGCCCGATTTCTCGCCGCCCGGGTCGGTGACGAGAACCACGCGGCCGCCGCGCGCCATGACCTCCTGCATGTTCGAGAGCGTCTTGGCGAACAGCCGGTCCATCGGCGCCATCACGACCACCGGCACGCTCTCGTCGATCAGCGCGATGGGCCCGTGCTTGAGCTCGCCCGAGGCGTAGCCCTCGGCGTGAATGTAGCTGATCTCCTTGAGCTTCAGCGCGCCCTCGAGGGCGAGCGGGAACATGGGCCCACGGCCGAGATAGAGCACGTCGCGCGCCCCCGCGATCTCGTGGGCCACCGCGGCGATGCGGGGTTCGGCGGCCAGAGCCTCGCCGACGAGGCGCGGCGTCTCCAGGAGGGTGGCGATCAGCGCGCGCTCGCGCGCCGCAGA
>JBEPXW010000118.1:0-5769 GCA_041641715.1 Pseudomonadota bacterium | reverse complement strand
CTCGGGCTCGAACACGTTCGGCGCGCGCTCGATGCCGCGCTGGGCCATCTCGTTACGGAGAAGCGCCAGCGGCTTCTCGTGCAGGAAGCCGGTCATGTAGTAGCTGGCATAGGGCAGCAGCTCGCCGCGGCCGACGCCGATGAAGAGCTCGAAGAACTCGCGCTCGGCCGCCTGCTCTGTGGTGGCCTTGGCGACGCGGGCGAGCGCGGTGACGGCGCGGCCGACCTCGCCCGAGTCGCCCTCGAGCGCCGCAACGCGGTCGATCAGCTCGCGCTTCGGGGGCCGCGCCAGAAGCGCCCCGAGCAGGTCGTAGACCCCCGCCCGGAGGGCATCCTCCTCGGCAACCGTCAGATGGTCCCCCTGCTCGGCAAGGGTCATGCACTCCCCCACTTCGGCCGGTGCCGGCCTCTTTTTCTTGGCAAATGCGCAAATACCAAATCAGCCGTGAAAACGCTTACGGGGAAATGCCCTTGCGACGCGCTCTGAGCCCCTGCGTTAACCTCTCCTGCCGCGCGGCCACCGAGCCGGTCTTATTATTTCTCAGGGCGTTACCCTACCACAGAATCCGGGGAGGTCAATTCACATGACCAATTCCCGAGACCGATTCCGCAGCGGCGCCAGGCTCACTTCTCCGCGAAGCGGAATCGCATCCGCCGTGCCCGCGAGGGGCCGCCCTTTGTCGTGTCCGCGCGGGCCACCGCCTCGGCTGGTTCCGCTGCCGGGCGGGACTCATCGCGCGACTCCGCGCCGCTCACGGCAGCACTGGGCTGATCTTCCGGCGTCCGCTTCTGCGCGGACGGCTCCGGCGGCTCGTCCCGGACGGCCTCCGCCTCGGCGCTCTCCTCCCCCTCGGACTCCGCTTCGGCCTCCGCTGTTGCCGGCGCCGTATCCCGGTCCCGCTCCTCCTCGGTATCCTCGATCCAGCCCCGGCCCACCTGGTAGCCGGTCCGCAGGATCTCCGGGACCATCGCGGCGTCAGTGAAGTCGTCGTCGTAGTCCACCAGCCGGTCGAGGTTCGCCAGCACCGGGTTCGAGGTCCAGAGCTTCCTGAGCGCCCGGTTGCGGATGCGCGCCGGCACAGCGCTCGCCATAAAGGCCTTGAAGTCGTCGCCCGCCTTCAGCGTGTCCGGGTCCGGAAGGCCGAGCTCCTCCAATACCTCCTCATCGCTCCGCTCGTCCGGCGGCGCATCGGCCTCGGCGTCCGCCGGGCCGGGCGCCTCCGCCGGCGGCACCCTCCGCTGGCGCTTCAGCCGGGACCAGCGGCTGGCGAAGGCCTCCTCGCCCTGCCCCTTGTCCTCGCGGTCGCGGCTCATTGCAGCCTCTCCTTGCGCTTGCGCGGGTCGGGGTGGCGGAACACGTCGCCGCTGCGCACGCGCGGGTCGCCGCGCACGTCCTCCTGAGGCTCGATCTCCGCCGGCCGGCGCTTGCGCTTGACGAAGGGTTCATCCTTATGGTGGCGGGCGACAAAGTCGCTCAGCCAGGCGATCAGGGCGGGCGGCATCGGAACCGGCTCGACGATCTCCTCGCCGCTGTCGAGGTAGTCCTGCGCCTCGAACGCCGAGGCGGTGACGCGGAAGACCTCGACCGGGTGCTCGCTGTCGGGGTCCTCCACTGGCCTGAGAATCACATACACCGAGGGCGGCTCGCGCGAGAGCGCCACCTTGTAACCCTCGGTATCGGCGCGATGCACCTCGAGGTCCACGGTGGCGGCATGGTATTCGACCGCCTCGCCCTCGCGGCGCAGCTCGTGCCAGTCGGCGGGCGCCGCGCCGGGCAGGACCGCCACCGGCCGCCAGATCCACCTCGCCCAGCGCGTCACTCCGGGCTGCTTGCGAATCACGACGCCGACAGGGATCTCCGCCGTCCTCTCCGTCACGGGCGTGCCTTCTCGCAGCTTTGTGATCCTCATCGATATTACATGCAGATAGATGCAGCAAGGCGCGCCCGTGCCAAGGGTGTGCAGGCGGGTCTGCAAGCGGGTCTGCCGCGCGCGGCGGCCCGGCGCGGACTTGCGTCGGGGGCATTTCAATCACCGAGACGTTGCATTAATGTTCCGCCGCACCGGCACCCCCGGATCCGGCCCAGGGAGAGACAATGCCCCGCACCGAGCCTCGGCTCCTGCTTTGCGACTGCACCGGAACCATGCGCCCCGACGCCCAGGCGATCGCCAAGGGCGCGGACTTGCGCTGCGATATGGTTTACACTCATCTGTGCCGCAGCCAGGCGGGGATAGCGGCGAAGGCGCTCGAATCGGGCGACGACGTCATCGTCGCCTGCGGCCAGGAGGCTCCCGCCTTCGCGCAGCTCGCCGAGGAGCTCGGTGCCACGGAGCGGCTGAGCTGCGTCGACATCCGCGACCGCGCCGGCTGGTCGGACGAGGAAGCCGGCCCGAAGATGGCCGCGCTCCTCGCCGAGTCCCGGGTCGCGCCGGCGCCCGTTCCCACAATGGACGTCGAGTCCGAGGGCGTCGCCCTCGTCTACGGCCGCGGCGACCAGGCCGTAGCGGCGGCGGCCCGGCTCGCCCCTGTCCTCGGCGTCACCTGCATGCTCGCCGAGCCCGCGGAGGTGATGCCGCCGTCGGACGCCGACATGGAGGTCGTCACCGGCCGCATCCGCACTGCCACCGGCGCATTGGGCCGATTCGCCCTCGAGATCGATGCCTTCGCGGAGCTCGATCCCGCCGGGCGCGGGCCCCGCAGCTTCGGCGACATCCGCGACGGCGCCCGGACCGAGTGCGACGTCATCCTCGACATCTCGGGCGACACGCCGCTCTTTCCCGCCGACCACAAGCGCGACGGCTACGTTCGCGCGGACCCGGGCGACCCACTGGCGGTCGAGCGCGCGCTCTTCGACGCGGCGCAGCTCGTCGGCACCTTCGAGAAGCCGCTGCACATACGCTTCGAGGAGAGCCTCTGCGCCCACTCCCGCGCCGGGCAGAAGGCGTGCACCCGCTGCCTCGATGTCTGCCCCACGGGCGCCATCTCGCCCAATGGCGACACGGTCTGGATCGACCCGCACGTCTGCGCCGGATGCGGCGCCTGCCACGCGGTCTGTCCCTCGGGCGCGGCCTCGTCGGACGACCCGCCGGGCCAGCAGCTCTTCCGACGGATGCGCGTGATGGCCGAGGCCTACCGCAAGGCGGGCGGCGAGGCGCCGCGCCTTCTCGTCCACGATGCCGAGCACGGCGCCGAGATGATCCGCCTCGCCGCGCGCTACGGCCGCGGGCTGCCGGCCGACGTGATTCCGCTCGAGATCCGCGCCCTTTCGCTCTTCGGCCATGCCGAGCAGCTCGCGGCACTCGGCCTCGGCTATGCAGGCGTCGACATCCTCGCCGGCCCGCGAACCGAGCGCGAGCCGCTCGAGCCGCAGAGCTCGCTCGCCAACACCATCGCCGCGGGCGCCGGCGCCGCAGAAGCGCGCATCCGGCTGGTCGAGCCCGGCGACCCCGACGCCCTCTCCGATCTCCTCTACGAGGGCGGCCCGGAGGCCTTGGACATCGAGCCGATCCTGCCCCTCGGCGGCCGCCGCGAGACCGTGCGCGTCGCCGCCAAGGCGCTCGCCGCCGACACGCTACCCGAGGCCCCCGTCGCGCTGCCCGAGGGCGCCCCCTACGGTGCGATCCTTGTCGACACCGAGGCCTGCACACTCTGTCTCGCCTGCGCCGGGCTCTGCCCGACGGGCGCGATCCTCGACAACCCGGACAAGCCCGAGATCAGCTTTCGCGAGGAGGCCTGCATCCAGTGCGGCCTCTGCGCCAATGTCTGCCCGGAGAACGCCATCCGGCTCGTGCCGCAGCTCGACCTCTCGGACGCGCCTCTCTCGCCGCGCATCCTGAACGAGGAGGAGCCCTTCGAGTGTATCGAGTGCGGCAAGCCCTTCGGCGTGCGCTCGTCGATCGAGAAGATCGTCGAGAAGCTCTCCGGCAAGCACTGGATGTTCACGGAGTCCGACAACGTGCGCCTGATCCAGATGTGCGACGACTGCCGCGTAAAGACCCAGTTCCACTCGGAGGGTGCACCCATGGCCCACGGCACGCCGCGCCGGCCGACGCGCACCACGGACGACTATCTCGGCAGGGGCAGGAACGGGCAGGACGAGGGCTGACCGGGCGCCGACCGGAGGCGGCGACCTTGACAACCCCGGGGCCCGGCCCCACCACTTCGCCCAAGCGGCCAACGGAGGGAGCCATGTCGATCGACGACGAGGCCTTCAACATCTCGATGCGCAAGTACCTGAAGAAGCTCGGCGTGACCTCGCAGCAGGAGATCGAGAAGGCGGTCTGGGCGAAGAAGCCCGCCGGGCCGCTCAAGGTCCGCGCCACCGTCTCCATCCCTGAGCTCGACCTCGAGCACGTGGTCGAGGGCGAGATCGACACCGGCAGCAAGTGAGGCCGACACGCCCATGACCGTCACCCGCGAAGAGGTCATCGAGACGCTCCGCACCATCGTCGACCCGGCCCAAGGCAAGGACATCGTCTCGGCCGACATGGCCAAGGCGGTGATGGTCTCGGGCGGAACTGTCTCCTTCGTCGTCGAGATCGACCCGGCCCGGGCCGAGGAAATGGAGCCCGTGCGCGCCGCCGCCCAAGAGGCGGTGGAGAAGCTGCCGGGCGTCGAGAAGGTCTCGGCGATCCTCACTGCCCACTCTGACACGCCCACCCAGTCCCGCTCGCCGGTCGGCGGCGGGGGTGACGCGGGCAAGGGCCCGCCGCCCGAGATCCAGCCGCGCCGCAAACCGAGCGCGCCGGAGGACAAGCGGATTGAGGGCGTCGACCACATCGTCGCGGTCGCCTCCGGCAAGGGCGGCGTCGGCAAGTCCACCGTAACCACGAACCTCGCCGTGGCGCTGACGGCGGCGGGTCTGCGGGTCGGGCTCCTGGACGCCGACGTCTATGGTCCTTCCCAGCCGCGCATGCTGGGGATCACCGGCCGGCCCTCCTCGCCCGACGGCAAGATCATCCTGCCACTCCGGAACTACGGCATCACGGCCATGTCCATCGGCTTCATGGTGCCCGAGGGCGAGGCCGTGGTCTGGCGCGGACCCATGCTCATGGGCGCGCTCGAGCAGATGCTGCGCCAGGTCCAGTGGGGCCGCCTCGACGTGTTGCTGGTGGATCTGCCCCCCGGCACCGGCGACGTGCAGCTCACCCTCGCCCAGAAGGCCGAGGTGACGGGGGGGATCATCGTCTCGACGCCGCAGGACGTGGCGCTCCTGGACGTGCGCAAGTCAATCAACATGTTCGAGAAGACCGGCACGAAGATGCTCGGCCTGATCGAGAACATGTCGACGCACATCTGCCCCGAGTGCGGCCACGAGAGCCACATCTTCGGCCACGGAGGCGCCAAGGCCGAGGCCGAGAAGATCGGCATCCCCTTCCTCGGCGAGATCCCGCTCGACCTCGACATCCGCACGGGTGGCGACTCCGGCGTGCCCATTGTCGCGGCGAAGCCGAACGCGCCTCAGGCGCGCGCCTTCATCGACATCGCCGAGCGGCTGATCGAGTCGGGCGCCCTCGCGCGGGTCGCCGCATGACGGTCGACGAGGTTCCCACCTTTCCGCCGCTCATGCGCGGCGAGGAGACCCCGCGGGGCCAGGATCCCTTCGCCAAGGCCGTCGCGCAGGCGGCCCTCGGCACCGACGCCGGTCTCGTGACCTGGACCTGCGACGAGGCCGCCATGCGCGCCGCCCTCGTCCTCGCGCCCGAAGCTCCGCTCGAGCGGGCCATCACGGTAACCTTCGCCGTGGCGCTAGGCCTCGGCGATGCCATCG
>JBEPXW010000117.1:5470-5804 GCA_041641715.1 Pseudomonadota bacterium | reverse complement strand
GTTGGACAGCGGGGTCGAAGGCGCGCTCGGTGCGGCGCTTCCAGGAAAGGGCCGCCGCCAGCGTCTCGCGGAGGTCGCGGGCGGGGAAGGCGAGCGTCCCCGCCGCGTTCAGCCGCGAGAGCTGCGAGCCGGGACGGTGCAGACTGAAGATGTCCTCGAGCCGGTCGATTTCCGACGCGACGGCCGCCAAGGCGGCCTCGGCATCCTCGCGGGAACCGGCGAGCACGATCCGGGCCTCGGCGCCGAGGGCGCTGCCGCCCCATTCAAACCGTTCGGGCGCGACGCGGCCGAGCGCGCCGGCGGCGACGGCGGCGAGGAGGAAGCGGCGGCGGGT
>JBEPXW010000117.1:4820-5460 GCA_041641715.1 Pseudomonadota bacterium | reverse complement strand
CCGGGCAGGTGTGCGGGTCGAAAAGCACTGCCTGGCAGTGCAGGCAGAGCACGCACTCGTTCGGGTTGATCTTGCCGAGCGGGTCGATCGCCTGGACCATGCACTTGGTCTCGCAGATCCGGCACTCGCGGCCGCATTGCGGGCGGCGCTTCAGCCAGTCAAACAGCTTGAGCTTGGCCGGGATGGCGAGCGCCGCCCCGAGCGGGCAGAGGTAGCGGCAGTAGAACCGCTCGATGAAGAGTCCCGCCGCCAGCAGCACGA
Source organism: Pseudomonadota bacterium (assembly GCA_041641715.1). GTDB lineage: Bacteria > Pseudomonadota > Alphaproteobacteria > Rhodobacterales > Rhodobacteraceae > Thermohalobaculum. The sequence continues at coordinate 5,199 of JBEPXW010000117.1, read as the reverse complement.
CGACGAAGGCGACGAACGGCCAGGCGCGCATGAAGCGCATGGAGATCGCCGTTTTGAAGGGCTCGGCCTCGGCGAGAATCAGCGCTTCGTGCATGGAGTAGAACGAGACGCCGAGGATGGCGAGGAAGAGCGCGTATTTGATCGCCCAGAGCCGCTCGTGGATGGCGAAGGGCACGCGGAGCTGCGGCACGCCGAGGCGCTGCGCGGCGCGGTTGGTCAGCTCCTGCAGCGCGCCAAAGGGGCAGAGCCAGCCGCAGAACACGCCGCGCCCCCAGAAGAGGAGCCCGAGGGCGACGAAGCTCCACAAGAGGAAGATCACCGGCTCGATCAGGAAGGTCTCCCAGCGGAAGCCCTCGAGCAGTGAGTGCAGGAAGGCCAC
>JBEPXW010000117.1:0-4810 GCA_041641715.1 Pseudomonadota bacterium | reverse complement strand
GCGACCCAGCCGAGCCAGACCAGGGTCACGACACGGTAGCCCGAGCGGACGTGGCTCCAGAGCCGGCGGCGGCGGGAGAACGGCTCCTGCACGAAGAGGATGCCCGCGAGAACCACGAGCATCAGGGCGACGCCGGCGACGGTCCACCGCTTCGCCCGCCAGGCCGACTCCCAGAGCGGCGGGCCGGCGGACGGCGCGGCCGATTCGGCCGGGCGGACGTAGTCGCGCGGCAGCGCGTAGTCGAGCGGGATGCGCATCGAGACCGTGCCGCCCCCGGCCGCCTCGCGGGCGGCGGTGACCTCGATGCGGAAGGGGCGCGTCGGGTCGAAGCCCGCGTCGCCGGGGATACGGAAGACGCTGATCTCCTTGAGCTCCGGCGCGCCCTCCGCGGCGAGCGCGTCGATCCGCCTGTAGTCCTCGGCCGTGAGCGCGATCGTCTCGGAGCCCTGGATCACCTCGATCCGGTCGAAGACCCCCGACTGCCGCCATTGCGTGCCGCGATGCGAGTGCAGGCCCCGTGAGGCGACGAAAAGCGCCGAGTCGCCCGGGCCCATCGCCGCGACCACCCGGTCGTAGGCGCGCTGGCCGAGCAGGTTGCGCCCGATCGCCGGCGGGTCGAGCACGCCGAGCCAGAGCGCGATGAAGGGCGCGTCGCCCGCCGGCACCGGCACCTTCGCGCCTTCGAGCGCGGCGCGCGCCTCGTCGAGGCTGACGCGGGCGTGGGCGAGCGCGCCTTCCTCCGCCAGGGCGTCCCAGCCCTTCTCGGTGAAGCTGGTGCGGTCGATCCGCGCGCCCGCGCCGCCGATCAGGCCGCGGCCGAGGGCGACCGTCCGGGCCGTCCGAAGGATCGCGTCGCGGATCACGCCCGTGGTCACGGTGGCGCGGCTGATCACCGGCGGCAGGTCGCCGCGCGCCTCGAAGGCGGTGACGCGCGGCTTCGACAAATCGAGGCCCTCGAAGGCCGATACGTATGCTGCAATGTCCTCGTCCGAGATGCCGAGCGTCAGCACCGGCTCGTTGTGGCGCATGAGCTGCGCGCCGGCGATGCGGCCCTCCGTCGAGACCGCCACGAGAATGTCGAGCGGCTGGCCGGAATAGCCGACCGAGCGCGCCACCTCCCAGGTCGAGGCGATGTAGCCCACGAGACCGGCCGGTTCGCGAACCTCCCAGGCCGGCGGCGGCGAATCCTCGCGCACGAGCCTGACCGTCCCGGCGTCGCGGTTGAAAAGTGTCGCCGCCAGCCCCGCGTCCGGCTTCGCCGCCTCGGCTGGCTCGGCGCCCGGGAACTGCGCCGCCGCCGGCGGCCCGGCCAGCCACGGCAGCGCCAGCAACAGCGCCATCGCGATGAAGCGCACGGCGCGCAAAGGGGGCATCGGGGTCTCCGCCGGTTTTCCGCACCGTGGCGGGACGGAGGCCGCGCCCGCATTGACCGAAGTCAAGGTGCCGGGGCGGCGCCCGGTCCACGCTCGCTCTCGCCCACCACCGCAATGGAGAGACGGGATGACAACCACCAGGATAATCCGGAGGCTGGCGCTGTTCGGCACTGTGGCGCTGCCGCTGGCGATCGCCGCGGGCACCGCATCCGCGCAGCAGGAGCCCAAGGAGGGACACGAGACCACGCCCGGCGCACAGTACGTGCCCGAGATGAACACGATGAGCCAGATCGGCGTCGAGATCCCCGGCCGCAAGCCGGGCGACCCGGTGATCACGCCCTCGGAGTTCAACAAGGCGAACGAGATCTATTTCGAGCGCTGCGCCGGCTGCCACGGCACGCTCCGCAAGGGCGCCACCGGCAAGGCGCTCACACCGGACATCATGCGCGAGAACGGCTACGAGTATCTGCGCGACTTCATCACCTACGGCTCGCCCGGCGGCATGCCGAACTGGGGCACCTCGGGTGAGCTGACCGAGGACGAGATCGACATGATGGCGCGCTACCTGCTGCTCGAGCCGGTCGAGCCGCCGGAGTTCGGTCTGGCCAAGATGAAGGAGGCGTGGGAGGTCATCGTCCCGCCCGAGGAGCGCCCGACCGAGAAGATGAACGACCTCGACATCGACCGCCTGTTCTCGGTGACGCTGCGCGACGCCGGCCAGGTGGCGCTGATGGACGGCGAGACCTACGAGATCGTCCAGACCATCGAGACCGGCTACGCGGTGCATATCAGCCGCATCTCGGCCTCGGGGCGTTACCTCCTCGTCATCGGCCGCGACGCCACGGTCGACATGATCGACATGTGGATGGACCCGCCGCAGACGGTCGCCGAGATCAAGATCGGCCTCGAGGCGCGCTCCGTCGAGACCTCGAAGATGGAGGGCTGGGAGGACAAGTACGCCATCGCCGGCACCTACTGGCCGCCCCAGTACGTCATCATGGACGGCGCGACGCTCGAGCCGCTCAAGATCGTCTCGACCCGCGGCATGATCTACGACACGCAGGAGTATCACCCGGAGCCGCGCGTCGCGTCGATCGTCGCCTCGCACTACAGCCCGGAGTTCATCGTCAACATCAAGGAGACGGGCAAGATCCAGCTCGTCGACTACTCGGACCTCCAGAACCTCGCGATCAACGAGATCGAGGCCGAGCGCTTCCTGCATGACGGCGGCTTCGACTCCTCGAAGCGGTACTTCCTCGTGGCGGCGAACGCCCGCGACAAGGTGGCGATCATCGACACCAAGACCGGCGAGCTGGTGAAGGTCCTCGAGACCGACGGCCTCACTCCGCACCCGGGGCGCGGTGCCAACTTCGAGCACCCGACCCACGGGCCGGTCTGGGCCACCTCGCATCTCGGCGGCTACACGGTCTCCCTGATCGGCACCGATCCCGAGGGCAACCCGGACAACGCCTGGAAGGTCGTGCAGACGCTCGAGGGGCTCGGCGGCGGCTCGCTCTTCATCAAGACGCACCCGGAGTCGAATCACCTCTACGTCGATACGCCGCTGAACCCGGACGCGGAGGTGTCGGCCTCGGTGGCGGTGTTCAAGATCGACGAGCTCGACGCCGAGGAGCCGGAGTACGAAGTGCTGCCGATCGGCGAGTGGGCCGGCATCGCGGAAGGACAGCCCCGGGTCGTCCACCCCGAGTTCAACATGGACGGGGACGAGGTCTGGTTCTCGGTCTGGAACGCGAAGGACAAGCCCTCGGCGATCGTCGTGGTCGACGACAAGACGCTCGAGCTGAAGGAGGTGATCAAGGACGAGCGCCTGATCACGCCCACCGGCAAGTTCAACGTCTACAACACCCGCAACGACGTCTACTGACGAGCGGGCCTCGCGGGGGGCGGTAGCGCCCCCCGCCTCAACCGGTTTCCGTCTGCCCCTCGAAGCTTTGCCTGGAGGCTTGGATGAAACGGCTCGGACGGGTGTTCCTCGTGGGCGCCGGCCCCGGTGACCCGGAGCTCCTGACGCTGCGGGCCGCGCGGCTCATCGGCGGAGCGGACGTGCTGGTGCACGACCGTCTCGCCTCGCCGGAGGTGCTGGCGCTGGCGCCTGCAACGGCCCGACGCATCCCGGTCGGCAAGGCGCCGAAGCACCATCCGGTGCCGCAGGAGGAGATCAACGCGCTCCTCGTCTCGCTGGCGCGCGAGGGCTTGACGGTCGTGCGACTCAAGGGCGGCGACCCGTTCATCTTCGGCCGGGGCTCCGAGGAGCTCGAAGCGGTGCGCGCCGCCGGAATTCCCTGCGAGGTCATCCCCGGCATCACCGCCGCGCAGGGATGCGCGGCCGCCGCCGGCGTGCCGCTGACCCACCGCGGGCTCGCGAGCGGCGTGCGCTACATCACGGGGCACTGCCGCGCCGACCTGCCGCTCGACCTCGACTGGGCGGGCCTCGCGGACCCGGACACGACGCTGGTGGTCTACATGGGCGCGGCGAGCATCGATGCAATCGCGGAGCGCCTTCTCACCCACGGCCTGCCCGGCGACATACCGGTGCTGGCCGTCAACAACGGCACCACCCCGCGCGAGCGCCGGCTGCTCGCCCGCCTCGACGACGTCGCGGAGCGCGTCGTGCGGGCCGGGTTCTCGGGACCGGTGCTCTTCGTCATCGGCCGGGTCGTCTCGCTCTACGAGCCATGCCCCGGCGCCCTGCTCATGCAACTCGCAGCCGAGCTGGAGCGGGAGGCGGCGCATGCGTGAGCTGGCCGGCCTCGCCCTCGCGCTCCTCGCATCGACGGCGCCCGCGGGCGAGATCACGCCCGAGCGGGCGACGGAGCTCGAGCGCCTGGTCCGCCAGGACTGCGGCTCCTGCCACGGTATGACGCTCGGGGGCGGCCTCGGCTCGGACCTGCGGCCCGAGGCGCTCGCGGGGGCGGACCCCGCGACTCTCGCCGGGATCATTCTCGACGGGATTCCCGGAACCCCGATGCCGCCTTGGCGGCCGGTTCTCACCGAAGGAGAAGCCCTGTGGATCGCGGAATACCTGCTCGAAGCGGAGTAATCGGCGCGCTCGTCGCGGCGTTCCTCCTGCTCGCGGCCGTCCCCCTGATGGCGGGCGAGAAGCGCGGCACGGGCGACCTCGGCGTGGTGGTCGAGCGCGCCTCGGGCTCGCTGCTGATCGTCGACCAGTCCGAGCGGGTCGCCATCGGGCGGGTCGAGGGCCTCGGCGACCTCTCGCACGCCTCGGTCGTGTTCTCGCCGGACCAGCGATTCGCCTATGTCTTCGGGCGCGATGGCGCGCTGACCAAGGTCGACATCCTTGAGACCCGGGTCGTGGCGCGCGTCGTGCAGGCCGGCAACAGCATCGGCGGCGCGATCTCGGACGACGGCACGCTGGTCGCGGTCTCGAATTACGAGCCGGGCGGCGTGCGCGTCTT
>JBEPXW010000116.1:5306-5808 GCA_041641715.1 Pseudomonadota bacterium | reverse complement strand
GCCCGTGGCGGCGGCGCGCGGCATCGAGGCGGCGCGCGATCAGCCGCGCCAGAACGCCTTCGCCCTTCATCCGCTTCCCCCAGGCGGGGTCGTAGTCGCGCCCGCCATGGAGCTCCCTCACGGCGCGCATGACACGGGCGGCGCGGTCGGGGAACGCGCGCTCGAGCCACTCGCGGAAAAGCGGCGCCACCTCGAGCGGCAGCCGCAGCACGATGTAGGCCGCGCTCCCGGCGCCCGCCGCCGCCCCGGCCTCGACCAGCCGCTCGATTTCCTGGTCGTTGAGGGCGGGGATCACGGGGGCGACGTTGACGCCGAGGATTTTTATGGTTACGATTTAGTTCCTTGCGCTAGTCTGGGCGGAGAGGATTCGAAGGATTTCTATGTTTCTTGGTTCAGCAGTGATTTTGTGAAGCATAGTCCAGAGCAGGTCAGAGAGTTTGCTAAACTTGTTTTCCCTGAGTTCATGGAAAGTGAGAAAGATGTTTTTGAAGGTGAGCCGGGT
>JBEPXW010000116.1:0-5296 GCA_041641715.1 Pseudomonadota bacterium | reverse complement strand
GGCGACGTTGACGCCGACGGGCACTCCCGCGCCGGCCAGCGCGCGGATCATGGCGAGGCGGCGGCCGGGGCTCGCCGCGCGCGGCTCCATGGCGCGGGAGAGGCGCGGGTCGAGCGAGGTCAGCGAGACCTGGACATGGGCGAGCCCGGCGCGGCCCATTTCGCCGAGGATGTCGAGGTCGCGGGTGACGAGCGCGCCCTTGGTGGTGATCGTGACGGGGTGGCGGTAATCGCGCAGCACCTCGAGGATGCCGCGCATGATGCGCCAATGTTGCTCGACCGGCTGGTAGGGGTCGGTGTTGGTGCCGAGCGCGATCGGGGCGATGCGGTAGCCGGGTTGCCTGAGCGCGGCCTCGAGGAGCCGTGGCGCGTCGGGCTTCGCGGTCAGCCGGGTCTCGAAGTCGAGCCCCGGCGAGAGCCCGAGATGGGCGTGGGTCGGCCGGGCGAAGCAGTACACGCAGCCGTGCTCGCAGCCGCGATAGGGGTTCACCGAGCGGTCGAAGGGCACGTCCGGCGACGTGTTGCGGACGAGCACCGAGCGCGAGCGGTCGACGGCGACCTCGGTGCGCAGCGGCGGGAGATCGTCCTCGATATCCCAGTCGTCGTCGAAGGCCTCGCGGGCGTGGCGCTCGTGGCGGCCGGTGGGGTTGACGGCCGCGCCCCGGCCGCGCCGGCGGTCGCCGGCGATGCGGTCGCCGTAGGCGGCTGGTGGGTGATGACTCTGCCTGGACATAGGCGTGAACATTATACGAACATTCGCATGGGCGCCACACCCTTGCCACCGGATGCGTCCCGCGTCTCGACCCCGGCTCCGGAAACGATCCGGAGCTCGACAGCGCGACTCACGCGGGCAAGGCCGGAGTCCCGGGCCGGGGACGGCGGAACTGTCGCGTGCGAATCCTGCGCGCGCATTGCTGGGCGAGCTTCTCGAGGACAAGAGAGGGACTTTCGGGTCTCCTGCGCCTGACTGATCGCACCGTCCGGGATGCTCCGTTCCGATGATTTCTTGAATCATGTCGGAGCCAGAGAGCATTGTTTCGGGCATTGCCTCGAACCAGGCCAGACAAATGGAACCACAAAAAGAGAAGTGGAGAGCGCCGATGGCTCAGGAAAGGACACGAAGCCCTCTCGACTCCGCGCGGCTCTGGGTGTTGCTGATCCTGGCTCCGGTGGCTGCGCTCTCCTTGTTCAAGGCGGTAACCATCGGCATGGGGGACGTCGATGACCTGCAGTGGCACGAGGGACGGATGTTTCTCCAGGGGATCAACCCCTATGCCGCATTTCTCGAAAGCATCGGCCCCTATGACCCATCTCTCGGGGACGGAACGGGCGCCGACCTGTGGCACACGGAAGATCCGTCTCCGCCCGTACAATTGCCCTCGGTCATGCTCATGTTCGCGCCATTCGCGTGGACCGACTTCTCGACAGCCACGGTCGCCTTGTTGGCGATCAACCTGGTATCGACCCTCGTCATTCTCTGGCTGGGCTGGCGGCTCTTCCTTGAAGGTCGGGTTTCGGGAACCGACTATGCCGTGCTCGTGTTGCTTCTTTTGGCGTCGAATCCGTGGCGCGTCACTGTTGCTGCGGGCCAGCACGGCCTCATAGCGATCGCTTTTTTCCTCATCGCCTTTTACTTCTTTGAAAGACGGGCGCTCAAGGTCGCGACGATATTCGCCGCCCTTTCAATGTTCAAATACAGCCTCGTTCTGCCTTTCTTTGCCCTGTTTCTCTATCGGCTACGCGACGCGGTCGCCGTGATCGCCGGCGTCGCCGTGATTCACATTGCGTTGACGCTCTGGGTCGGTGTCATGGTCAGCGCGAGCCCGGTGGCGTTGGTTCAGCAGTCGCTGCGTGTCGCCACCAGCACGCAGACGGTACAAGGTGCATTCGACTTCTTCGTATTCTTCCACCGGGTTGCGCCCGACTGGAGCTCGGTCGTGCCGGCCGTGTTTTCGGCGATTGTGGTTGCCGCCGTCACGATCGTCGCGCGGAAGCCACTCGGTTTGCGCGGCCTCGGGATTCTGGCGATCGTCTCTATCATAATTGTCTACCACAGAGTCTACGACGCTTTCGTATTGCTGTTCCTCTGTTTCCATCTGTCTGCAATGTTGTCCGGCGGGATCGCGCCGCGCCACTTTGGCAGCGCTCGAATCCGGGATCTTGTCGAGCTGGGCGGCGGGGTTCTTGTCGTTTGCCAGGTATTTTTCGGCGAGAGAATCCTGTTCGAGCTGGTGGAACAGGGCATTCTCACCTCCGGTGAAAAGAAGGGCATCAACGCCGGCGTTGCCATGGCAATCTACGGTTATCTGGTCCTCCTCTTGCTGAGGCACTGGATGGGGCCACACGGTCCCGAACAGCAGGCGCGAGCGGCACGGGCAGAAACCAATCAGACGTGATCTGGCGGCCCCGTCAGGATTCGAACCTGAGACCTACCGCTTAGGAGGCGGTCGCTCTATCCTCTGAGCTACGGGGCCGCGTGGCCGAGAGGTACCGGAAGGGTCCCGGCCGGTCAATCTGGCGGGCGGTTCGGCGGAACGGAGGTACGGTGATGCGATTCGCGCGGCGGCTTGGACAGGCGGCGGTCGGGATAGCGGCGCTGGCGTTGATGGGCTGCGAGCAGCCGCGGGCGCTCGGGCCGGGCGAGGCGCCGCCGGCCACGAGCCCGGTGCGGACGGCCTCGGAGCAGCGCGCGGGCGACCGGGCGCATGAGCAGGTGCTCGCCCGGTTCGGCGGCGTCTACCGCGACCCGCAGCTCTCGGCCTATGTCAGCCAGGTCGGCCGGCGGATTGCCGCCGTCTCCGACCAGCCGGGGGCGCGGTGGACCTTCACGGTGCTCGACAGCCCGACCATCAACGCCTTCGCCACGCCCGGCGGCTATGTCTACGTGACGCGCGGGCTGGTGGGCCTCGCCGGCGACGAGGCGCAGCTCGCCGGCGTGCTCGGCCACGAGATCGGCCACGTGGTCGCCGGGCACTCGGCGCTGAGGCGCGAGCGGGCGACGACGGCGAGCCTCGGGCTGCTGGCTGGCGCGATCGGCCTCAGCGTGCTCGGCGTCGACCCGCAGGCCTCGGGCGCGCTGCTCGATCTCGGGCAGACGGCCGCCGGGGGGTATCTCGCCGCGCACTCGCGGAACGAGGAGCTCGAGGCCGACAATCTCGGCGTGCGCTACCTCGCACAGGCGGGCTACGACCCTTACGCCCAGGCGGAGTTCCTCGACCGGCTCGCGGCCTGGAACCGGCTGCAGGCGCGGATCGCCGGGGGCTCCTACGACGCCAACAGGGTGGATTTCTTCAGCTCGCACCCCGCCACCGCCGAGCGCACGCGCCGGGCCATCGATCTGGCGCGGAGCGCCGGGACGATCGCGCCGGGCGACGGCGAGCGGGGCGAGGATCGGTTCCTCGCAGCCGTCGAGGGCATCGCCTGGGGCGACAGCGAGGCCCAGGGCTTCGTCCGCGGGCGGACCTTCAGCCATCCCCGCCTCGGCTTTGCCTTCACGGTGCCGGCGGGCTTCACCATCCGCAACACGAAGGAGGCGGTGCTGGCCGCGGGGCCGCGGGGCGCGCGCTTCATCTTCGACGGCGGGCGCGACCCGGGCGGGGCGCTGACGAACTACATCGCGCGGGGCTGGGCGCCGGCGATCGCGCGCGACCGGCGGACGGGACGGCTCCAGGGCCTGACCCCGGACCGGATCAACGGGCTGGAGGCCGCTCGCGCGGTGCTGCCCGCGGAGGTCAACGGGCGGCTCTACGACGCGCTGCTCGTCGCCGTGCGGATGAACGGGGTGATCTACCGCATGACCGGGCTGGCGCCGCGGGGCTCGGGCCTCCTGCCCGCGATGGGCAACGCGGCGGAGACCTTCCGCCGGCTCTCCCGCGCGGAGGCGGCGCAGTTGCGCGAGAGCCGTCTCCAGGTTGTCACCGTGCGGGCGGGCGACAGCGTCCGGAGCCTTGCGCGGCGCATGAACGTCGACGGCCACCACGTCGAGCGGTTCAGGGTGCTGAACGGGCTCGGACCCGGGGAGCGGCTGCGGGCCGGGCAGCAGGTCAAGATCGTCCGCTAGGCGCGGCGCCCCGGCCGAGCGGGCCCGGTCAGGGCATCAGGCCGTGGCGGCGCATGCCGGCGAAGAAGCGGTCGTTGCGGGCGTCGTCGTTGTAAGGGCGCCAGTCGCGGCGCTTCTCGATGAAGTCGGGGCGCAGCGCGTCGCAGCGCGCCAGCGCCGCCCGGGCCTCCTCGACGCGGTCGAGATTGGCGAGGCAGACGGCGTGGCGGAAGTGCACGTCCGGGTTCTCCGGGTCGAGCTGCGCCGCCGCCTCGATCCATCCGAGCGCCTCCTCGTGTTCGCCCCGGACGGTCAGGGCGCGCGCCAGGAACAGCATGTACTGGCTCCGCGACGGGTCGCGCGGATTGAGCTCGAGGGCCCGGCGGATGCCCGCGATGCCTTCCTCCGACTCGCCCGCGAGGTCACGGCGGTTGCCGAGCGCCAGATGGGCATGGGCATCGTAGGGGTTGAGCTCGAGCAGCCGGTTGAGCTCGCGAAAGCTCTGCGGCAGCTCCTTGCGCCAGACATGGGCGGTTGACAGGACGTAATGGGCGAAGGGCGAGGCCTCGTCGAGCGCCACGGCCTTGCGCGCCGCCTCGTAGCCGGCGGCGAGGCTCGCCTCGGGGTCGTCCGTGCATTTCAGGTCGTGGTCCCTGAGGTGGCTCCAGGCAAGACCCGCCCAGGCCTCGCCGTAGCCGGGCTCGAGCGCGATCGCGGCCTCGAACGCCTCGCGGCCGCGCCGGAACGCGTCGCAGCGCCGGTGCTGAAGGTGCGCGAGGCCGCGCAGGAAGAAGTCCCAGGCGGAGAGGCTGTCGGGGCGTTTCGCGCCCTGCTTCGTCAGCTCGGCCCCGGTGAGCTCCACCTCGACGGCCGAGGCGACGCGCAGCGCGATGTCGTCCTGGATCTCGAAGATGTCGTCGAGGCTGCGGTCGTAGTTCTTGGCCCAGACGTGGTGGCCGGTCTCGCCGTCGATCAGCTGCATCGTGATGCGGACGCGCCCCCCCGCCTTGCGCACGCTGCCCTCGAGCAGGTAGCGCGCGCCGAGCTCGCGGGCGACCTCCTGCATGCGCGGGCTCTGGCCCTTGTAGCTGAAGCTCGAGTTGCGGGCGATCACGGGGAGATTGTGCATGCAGGAGAAGGCGGTGATCAGGTCCTCGGCCAGCCCGTCGGCGAAGTACTCCTGCTCCGGGTCGCCGGAGAGGTTGTCGAGGGGCAGCACCGCGATCGCCGGGCGGTCGAAGGCGGGCGGGGCGTCCTC
>JBEPXW010000115.1:0-5815 GCA_041641715.1 Pseudomonadota bacterium | reverse complement strand
CCGACGACGACCCGGGCTTCCTCGAGGACGTCTGGCGCCGGGTCATCAAGGGCGAGTGGCTCTGAGGCGTCCCCCGGTGGAGCGCGACCCGGGGGCGCGGGGACGGGGCGGCGATGCTCGTCGGCCTTGAAATTCGGAACATCGTGCTGATCGAGGCGCTCGCCCTCGAGTTCCGTCCCGGCCTCAACGTGCTGACCGGCGAGACCGGGGCGGGCAAGTCGATCCTGCTCGACGCGCTCGGCTTCGCCCTCGGCCGCAAGACGGGACGCGAGCTCGTCGGCACCGCCGACGACGCCGGCTCGGTGACGGCCGTCTTCGCCCCCGGCGCGGACCATCCCGTGCGCGCCGTGGTCGACGAGCTCGGCCTCGAGGCCGGCGAGGACCTGGTGCTTCGCCGTGTGGCCGGGCGCGACGGCCCGGCGCGCTGCTTCGTCAACGACCAGCGCACCAGCGCCGAGGCGCTGGCCCGAATCGGCGGCGCGCTGGTTGAGGTGCACGGCCAGCACGACGACCGCGGCCTGCTGAACCCGCGCCTGCACCGCCCGCTCCTCGACGCCTTCGCCGAGCTCGGGCCGCAGATCGCCGGCGTCCGCGCGGCGTGGGCGGAGGCCGAGACCGCCGAGCGCCGCCTTGCCGACGCCCGCGACCGCCTCGACACCGCCCGCGCGGACGAGGAATTCCTGCGCCACTGCCTCGCCGAGCTCGAGGCGCTCGCGCCGGAGCCGGGCGAGGCCGACAGCCTCGACGCCGAGCGCCGCCTGATCCAGCAGGCCGCAAAGATCCGCGAGGAGGTCGCCCGCGCCGCCGAGGCGCTCTCCAGCGAGGGCGCCGAGGGCGTCATGTCCCAGGCGCTCTCCTGGCTGACCCATGCCTCCGAGCGGGCCGAGGGCCTGCTCGACGCGCCGATCGACGCCATCGACCGCGCCATGGTCGAGCTCACCGAGGCCCAGCGCGGCGTCGAGTCCGCGCTCGAGCGCCTCACCTTCGACCCCGGCCGTCTCGAGGCCGTGGAGGAGCGCCTCTTCGCCATCCGCGCGCTCGCCCGCAAGCACCAGGCGGAGCCGGACGCGCTGCCCGACCTCGCCGCCGACTTCGCCCGCCGACTCGATGAGATCGACGTAGGGGAGGAGCGCATCGCCGCCCTCGAGAACGAGGCCGCAGAGGCGCGGCGCCGCTACGACGAGGCGGCCGCGGCCCTCACCGGGGCGCGCAAGGAGGCCGCCGCCCGCCTCGACGGACTCGTGACGGAGGAACTGGCGCCGCTCCGCATGGAGAACGCCTGGTTTCGCACCGCCATCACGCCGGGCAAGCCGGGCCCGGAGGGCGCCGACGAGGTCAGTTTCACCGCCGCCATCAACCCTGGCGTCGCGCCGGGGCCGATCGACCGCATCGCCTCGGGCGGCGAGCTCTCGCGGTTCCTGCTGGCGCTCAAGGTCTGCCTCGCCGCCCGCTCGCCGGGCCTCACCCTCATCTTCGACGAGATCGACCGCGGGGTGGGCGGCGCCACCGCCGACGCCGTCGGCCGCCGCCTCGCGCGGCTGGCCGAGGCGGCCCAGGTGCTCGTCGTCACCCACAGCCCGCAGGTGGCCGCCCGCGGCGCGCATCACTGGCGCATCGCCAAGTCCACCGACGGCCGCACCACGCGCACCGAGGTCGCCGCACTCGACCCGGACCTCCGTGTCGACGAGATCGCCCGCATGCTCGCCGGCGAGACCGTGACGCCGGAGGCCCGCCAGGCGGCGCGGGCGCTCATGAAGGCCTGACATGCTCGGAGACGTGGTGAGAAAGGCGGGTGAGGGCGCCGGCGGCGCTGTCGTCGGCCCGACGGCGGGGCTCGCCGACGCCGCCCTCGGCTACCTGCTCGGCCCGTGGGGGATCGCCGCCCTCGTCGTCGTCTTCCTGGCCCTCCGCGTGATCCGCTGACCGTTCCGCGCCGTCAGTTCCCCGGCACCAGCTTGCCCGGGTTCAGGATGCCGTGCGGGTCCAGCGTGCGCTTGATGTCGCCCATCACGGCCCAGCCCTCGCCGTGCTCGGCCTCCATGAACTTGCGCTTGCCCATGCCGATGCCGTGCTCGCCGGTCACCGTGCCGCCGAGCTTCAGCGCCCGCTCCGAGATGCGCTCGCCGAGCCGCGCCGCCTCGGCGATCTCGCCCTCGTCGTCCGGATCCACGAGGATCGCCAGGTGGAAGTTGCCGTCGCCGACATGGCCGACCAGCGGCGCGATCAGCGGGCTGTCGGCCAGGTCCGCATCCGTCTCCAGGATCGCCTCGGCCAGCCGCGAGATCGGCACGCAGACATCCGTGACATAGCCCTTCGTCCCGGGCCTCAGCGACTGCTGCGCGTAGTAGACGTTGTGCCGCGCCGCCCAGAGGCGCGTCCGCTCCTCCGGGTTCGTGGTCCAGTCGAAGCCGAGGCAGCCGTGCTCGGCCGCGATCTCGCCCACCGTCTCGGCCTGCTCCTTCACGCCCGATTCCGAGCCGTGGAATTCGAGGAAGAGCGTCGGCTTCTCCGCCAGCTCATAGCCGAAATGCTGGTTGAAGCCCCTGATCGTCAGCCCGTCGAGAAGCTCGATCCGCGCCACCGGCACGCCCATCTGGATCGTCTCGATCACCGCGTTCACCGCGTCCTCGAGCCCCTCGAAGGCGCAGGTCGCCGCCGACACCGCCTCCGGCTGGCCGTAGAGGCGGAGCGTCACCTCGGTGATGATCCCGAGCGTCCCCTCCGAGCCGACGAAGAGCCGTGTGAGGTCGTAGCCGGCCGAGGACTTGCGCGCCCGGCCCCCCGTCCGGATCACGCGCCCGTCGGCCAGCACCACCTCGAGCCCCAGCACCGCCTCGCGCATGGTGCCGTAGCGCACCGCGCAGGTCCCCGAGGCCCGCGTCGCCGCCATGCCGCCGATCGAGGCGTCCGCCCCAGGGTCGACGGGAAAGAAAAGGCCGGTGTCGCGCAGGTGCTCGTTGAGCCTCTTGCGCGTGATGCCGGGCTGGACGACCACGTCCATGTCCTCCTGGTGCACCGCCAGCACCCCGGCCATGTCGCGGAAGTCGAGGGTGATGCCGCCCTGCACCGGGATGACGTGACCCTCGAGCGAGGTCCCCGTGCCCCAGGCGACGACGGGGCAGCCGTGCCCGTGGCAGATGCGCGCGACCAGCGCCACCTCCTCAGTCGTGTGGGGGAAGATCACCGCGTCGGGCGGGTGCGGCTTGTGCCAGGCCTCGTCGCGCGCGTGCTGCTCGCGCACGGAGGCTCCGCGGCTCAGCCGCTCGCCGAAATGCGGGCTCAGGGCTTCGATGGCGCTCTCGATCGTCATGGTCTCCCCGCCTGTTCCCTGCCGAGATAAGCTGATCTAATCTCGGCGGCAACAGGAGAGGGGAGAGATGCGCGAGACGGACGAGTTCGAGCCGAAGCCGATCCGCACCGGCACCCGCGCCGTGCCAGCGGAGTGGATCGACTACAACGGCCACATGAACGTGGCCTACTACACGCTGGCCTTCGACAAGGCGATGGACGAGGTGCTCGAACGCCTCGGCGTCGGCGAAAGCTTTGTGCAGGAGGCCGGCATGGGGCCGATGGCGCTGCAGACCCAGATCCACTACCTCGCCGAGCTGCTCGAGGGCGAGGAATTCGCCTGCGACGCCCAGCTCCTCGACGCCGACGCCAAGCGCACCCACGCCTTCCTGACCATGATCAAGCTGGCGACCGGCGAGCCGGTGGCGACCTACGAGACGCTCACGATGAACGTTGATCTCGAGGCCCGCCGCTCGGCCCCTTACCCGGACTGGGCGCAGCGGCGCATCGCCAGCCTCCTCGCCGCGCAGGCCGAGCTGCCGCGCCCGCCGCAGGCCGGCGCCAGGATCGGCATCCGCCGCAAGGGCTGACGCGCGCCGCGCGGTGCTTTCCCCTGCCATGATATCGCCCTAGGCTCGCGGCAGGGTAAAGCCGGGGAGCCGAAGGGGGGCATGGCGGAAACCGGCAAGATCAGGGCGATCAGGCGGCTCCGCGCCGGGGCGTGGCAACTCCAGCACCGCCTGCGCCGGCGCGAGGTGCGCAGCCAGCTCGCGCTCTGGCCGATCGCGCTCCTCATCGGCGTGATGGTCGGCTACGCCATCATCCTCTTCCGCGTCGGCATTCTCTGGCTCGAGAGCGTGTTCTACGGCGCGCCCGACGCGGTGATCCACTCGGTCGCCGCCGACCTGCCCTGGTATGTCGTCCTGACCGTGCCGATCTGCGGCGGGCTGGCCGTCGGACTGGTCGTCACCTGGCTCAGCCCGGACGCGCGCCCGCGCGCGGTGGACGCGGTGATCGAGGCCGCCGCCATCGGCAACGGGCGGGTGGACCGCAAGGTCGGCGTCGCCTCCGCCCTCGCCTCGCTCATCACGCTCTCCACGGGGGGCTCGACGGGCCGCGAGGGGCCGGCCGTGCACATCGGCGCGACCATCGCCTCCTGGATCTCCGACCGCCTCAACGCGCCCCCCATCACCGCGCGCGACATCCTCGGCTGCGCCGCCGGCGCGGCGGTCTCGGCCTCGTTCAACGCGCCGCTCGCAGGCGCGCTCTTTGCGCTCGAGGTGATCCTGCGCCACTACGCGCTGCACGCCTTCGGACCCATCGTGATCTCGTCCGTCGCGGCGGCCGTGGTCAGCCGCATCCATCTCGGCGACATCACCGAGTACACGCTGCCCGCCCACACCATCGGCTTCTACTGGGAGGTGCCGGCCTTCATGCTGCTCGGCGTCCTCTCGGGCGCGATCGGCGCGGCCGTCATCCGCGGCATCTTCTTCGCCGAGGGGGTCGCCGACCGCGTTCAGGCCGCGCTCCGCATCCCGGACTGGCTGAGACCCGCGGTCGCCGGGGCGCTTCTCGGCCTCATCGCCATCCAGTTCCCGCACATCATCGGGGTCGGCTACGAGACCACCGCGCTGGCGCTCACCACCCGCTTCGCCTTCTTCACCGCGGTCGTCTTCGCGGTCGTGAAGGCCGTGGCGGTCGCCGTCACCATGGCGGGGCGCATGGGCGGCGGCATCTTCTCGCCCTCGCTGATGCTCGGCGCGCTCACCGGCTCGGCCTTCGGCGAGATCGCGATCCAGCTCTTCCCCACGGTCTCGGGCAGCCAGGGCCTCTACGCGCTCGCCGGCACGGGGGCCGTGGCGGGGGCCATCCTCGGCGCGCCGATCTCCTCGATCCTGATCATCTTCGAGATCACCGGCGACTGGCAGGCGGGGATCGCGGTGATGATCTCGGTCTCGCTCGCCTCGGTGGTGACGGGCCGGCTCGTGCACCGCTCGTTCTTCCTGACCCAGCTCGAGCGGCGCGGCCTGCACCTCGCCGGAGGCCCGCAGGGCTATCTCGCCCGCACCGTGCCGGTCGTCCACCTCATGCGCTACCGCGGCGCCGAGGACGGCGCCTCCGACTCCGCCTGCTGGGGGCTGATCGAGCAGGGGGTGAGTCTCGACCGGGACGACACGCTCGAGCGCGCTCTGCCGATGTTCCAGCGCCTGCGCGGTCCCTTCCTGCCCGTGGTCGAGCGCCCCCCGGGCGGCCGCGGCGAGCCCGAGCTCCTCGGTGCCCTCTTCCGCGTCGACGCCCTCACCGCCTACGCCAACGCCCTCGAGGAGGAGCTCCGCGAGGAGCACGGATGAGGGCGTTGATCCCCGTCAAGACGCGCCTCGGCCGCCCGGCGTAGCTTCCCTGCGGCCCGACTCGCCAGCGGAGCGCGCAATGCCCCTTGCCGTATGGTTCCCGAGCCCCGCCCGCGTCGGCTTCTGGGCCGGCCTCGCGGCGGCCGCCGCGTTCCTCCTGACCGGGCCGCCGGCGG
>JBEPXW010000114.1:0-5842 GCA_041641715.1 Pseudomonadota bacterium | reverse complement strand
TGTGAAGGTGCGTTGCCCGGTGGCGCGCGCCCTCGGCCTCTGGATCGACCGCGTCGCCGCGCCGCTGGCGCGCGTCTACCTCGATGACCCGCTTGCCGCGGTGGTCGTCGGCACCGACTATCAGTGCCGCGAGCGACGCGGCGACGGGTCGGGCCGGATCTCCGAGCACGCCTTTGCCAACGCCGTCGACGTGATGGGCCTCGCCTTCGAGAGCGGCAGGATCATGCCGATCGCGGTGCGCGACGACACCTCCGCGCCCGAGCGGGCCTTCCAGGCGGGCATCCGCGGCGGGGCCTGCGCCTTCTTCACCACGGTGCTCGGCCCCACCACCAACGCCACGCACAGCGACCACCTGCATCTCGACATGGCCGAGCGGTCCGGCGGCTACCGGCTCTGCGAATGAGGCGACGCAAAGGCCCGGCCCCCGGGGACCAACCCCCGGGGGCCGGGCCCCCCGTGCACGCGCCGCCTCGCGCGGGCGCTCAGCCCATGCGATTGGTGGGATTGCCGATGATGTCCATGAACTCCTTCCGCGTGCGGTGGTCCTCGCGGAAGGTGCCGAGCATGGTCGAGGTGACCATCGAGACGCCCGGCTTGTGCACGCCGCGGGTCGACATGCAGTGATGCTCGGCCTCGAGCACCACGGCGACGCCGCGGGGCTCGAGCACCTCCATCAGCGTGTTGGCGACCTGGGCGGTCATCTTCTCCTGCACCTGCAGGCGCTTGGCGTAGGCATCGACCAGCCGGGCGAGCTTTGAGATGCCGACAACGCGCCGGGTCGGCAGGTAGCCGACATGCGCCTTGCCGATGATCGGGGCGAGGTGGTGCTCGCAATAGCTCTCGAAGCGGATGTCGCGCAGCACGACCATCTCGTCATAGCCCTCGACCTCCTCGAAGGTCCGCTGCAGCATCGCCACCGGGTCCTCCTCGTAGCCGCGGAACCACTGGCGATAGGCGCGCACGACGCGGCCGGGGGTGTCGAGGAGCCCCTCGCGCTCCGGGTCGTCGCCGGCCCAGCGCAGGAGCGTTCTCACCGCCTCCTCCGCCTCGGCGACGGTCGGGCGCTCGATCGGCTGCGCGTCGACCTCCATCAGCGCCTTCGGGTCGATCCTGTTCATCTCGTCCATCTCCAGCTCTCTCAGAGGCGCGTCGTCCGACGCCACGCGCTTATGCCCCGCTCGCCACCCGGTCCGGACATTAACGGTCCGACTCGGTTAACGGCAGGTTAATCTCGGTTACCGATCGGTCACCTAGTCCGATCTCAGACCACTGCCAGCGCCGACTCGAGGTCCTGGCGCAGGTCCTCCGGGTCCTCGAGGCCCACCGAGAGGCGCACGAGGCCGGGCGTGATGCCGAGCGCGAGGCGTTGCTCCTCGGTCAGGCGCTGGTGGGTGGTGGTGGTCGGGTGCGTCACCAGGCTCTTGGCGTCGCCGAGGTTGTTCGAGATGCGAATCAGCCTGAGCGCGTTCAGGAAGCGGAACGCGCCCGCCTGCCCGTCCGGGACCTCGAAGGAGACGAGGCTGCCGGGCCGCTCCATCTGGGCCAGCGCCAGGTTGTGCTGCGGGTGGCTCGGCAGGCCGGGATAAAGAACCCGGCCGAGCTCCGGGCGCCCGCTAAGCCAGCCGGCCAGCCGCTCGGCCGCGTCGGTCTGGGCGTGGCAGCGCAGCGCCAGCGTCTCCAGCCCCTTCAGCATCACCCAGGCGTTGAACGGGCTGAGCGCGGGGCCGGTGTGCTTGACGTAAGGCTCGACCTCGTCACGGATGAACGCCTCCGTGCCGAGGATCACGCCGCCGAGGCAGCGCCCCTGCCCGTCGATGTGCTTGGTCGCCGAGTAGACGACGATGTCGGCGCCGAGCGCGAGCGGACGCTGGAACATTGGCGTGGCGAAGACGTTGTCGACGATCAACCGCGCGCCGACCGCATGCGCCAGCTCCGCCACGCCGGCGATGTCGATGACCTCGAGGGTCGGGTTCGACGGCGTCTCGAGGAAGCAGGCGCGCGTCTCGGGCCGCATGGCGGCGCGCCACTCGTCGAGGTCGGTGCCGTCGACCAGCGTCACGTCGATGCCGAAGCGGGGACAGAGCGTCTCGATGATGTAGAGGCACGAGCCGAACAGCGCCCGCGCCGCCACCACGTGGTCCCCCGCCTTCAGCTGGCACATCAGCGCCGCGTGCACGGCGGCCATGCCGGACGCGGTGGCGAAGGCGGCCTCGGCGCCCTCGAGCGCGGCGATCCGGTCCTCGAACATGGCCACGGTCGGGTTGCCGTAGCGGGCGTAGATGAAGCCCTCCTCGCCCTCGGGCAGGTTGCCCTTGAAGCGGGTCTCGGCCGCCTCGGCGTCCGGGTAGACGAATCCCTGGGTGAGGTAGATCGCCTCGGAGGTCTCGCCGTAGGAACTGCGGCGGTGTCCCTCGTGCACGAGGCGCGTGCGCGGGCGGTAGCGGTTCTCGGTCATAGGCTCTGCCGGGACGCCCCGGTCCTCCGACTGTTTCCCGGACCGAAGCGGAAGGGCCCTCGGGGCCACGACCTCTTTAGCGGATTGTTTTACGTGGCCCGCAAGCCGGTCCGACAAATCGCCACGTGGAACGCGCATACGCCGTTTCGCCCCGCCAGTCAATTCCACGGGCCGGGATTGGCGCCCCCGCGCCGCCTTCCGGCCCTTGCCATGCGCCCGAGCCGACTAGATTAGCCACAGTCCGTCACACCCGGCCCGACCCGAGGAGGGAGCCAACATGCCCGCACCGATCGCGCTCTATTACTGGCCGACCCCGAACGGCCACAAGGTCTCCATCGCCCTCGAGGAAATGGGCCTGCCCTACGAGGTGCATTACGTGAACATCGGCCGCGGCGAGCAGTTCAGGCCCGAGTTCCTGAAGCTCTCGCCCAACAACCGCATGCCGGCGATCGTCGACCCGGAGGGGCCGGACGGGCGGCCGGTCTCGATCTTCGAGTCGGGCGCGATCCTGCAGTACCTCGCGCGCAAGACGGGCCTGTTCTACGGCGAGACCGAGCGCGAGCGGATCGAGGTCGACCAGTGGCTGTTCTGGCAGATGGCCAATCTCGGGCCGATGGCGGGGCAGGCGCACCACTTCCTGCGCTACGCCCCCGAGGAGGTCCCCTACGCCAAGAAGCGCTATGCGGACGAGGTCAACCGCCTCTACGGCGTGCTCGACGACCGCCTCGCCGACCGCGACTACGTCGCCGGCCCCTACTCGATCGCCGACATGGCGTGCTGGCCCTGGGCGATGGGCTGGGAGCGCCAGGCCCAGGACATCGCCGAGTTCCCGAACATGAAGGCCTGGCTCGACCGGGTCGGCGCGCGGCCGGGGGTGCAGAAGGGCCGGGCGCTCGGGCAGGAGCGCAGGTCGGACCTCTCCACGGACAAGGAGGCGCAGAAGGTGCTGTTCGGCCAGCGCGCCCGCGGCCACTGACGGGCCGCGCAAAAAAGGGGCGCCGGGGGAGAGAAGCCCGGCGCCTCAGTGGGAGAGGCAAAAAGGGAAACACACGTGACAGTCTTACGGGACGGCCGGCCCACACGACCGTCGGCCATGGGCCGACCACCTCGAGGGACGAGTCCGGATTAACGATTCGGGGCGGGAAAGACTGTGAGGATTGTTACAAGTCGTTAAGGCCCGTTCCGGTGCCCGCCCGGGGCCGCCTCGATCCGGGCTGCGCCGGGCGGACTCGCCTCGCATCGGCGCGACCCGCCTCGCCCCGAAAAGGCGAACCCCCCTCCCGCGGGGCGGAAGGGGGGCGCCGTTACGAACGATAACCGAGGGAGACGCGACGCGGGAATCAACGGGTTACGCAACCCGCAACCTCTGGTTGCGTTAACCATACACTTTTCAACCGATTCGGGCGAATCCGGAATCGGGCGCCGTCCGGCGGCCCGCTGCCGCCCCGCCCAGCGGAGGGTCAGGCCGGGGGCCGGCGCGCCCGGGGAAGGAAGCTCTCGACGCCGTCGGCGAGCGCGACGTGGCCGGCCCTGATGCGCTCGGCGAGCGCGGGATTGTTCACGCCGCCGGTCGCCTTGTTCGCGTCGAGCAGCACCGGGCGCCCCGCCTGCATGACGAAGTCGAACTTGCCGTAGTCGAAGCCCATGCGCGCGCGCATCGCGCGCAGCGCCGCCGGCACCTCGGCCGGGACGCTCCGGACGATGTTGTGCGCCTTGACGTAAGGATGCCGCCCGAGATGCAGCGTGCAGCGCTCGGCCGGGCCGCAGAAGACGTAAGTGCGGCTGGCGTAAAGGCCGTCGATCTCCTCGGTGACGAAGCGCTCGACCACATAGGCCGGGTCGCGCCAGATCGCGTCGGGCACCTCGGCCGGCGAGTCGTAGCGCCGGTACTCCCGAACGGGCGGCAGCCCGGCATGCGGCGGCCGGCGGAGGCGGAGGCGCGCGTTCCGGTTCTGCACCCGCTCCGGGTAGCCGCGGAAATTCAGGTTCGTCTTGACGAAGACCGGGCCGTCCCAGCCGTCCCCCGGCGTGACCAGGAGGCTGCTGACGCGCCGCTTGGTGATGTCGCGCACGCCCGCGTTGATCGCCGCCGGGTAGCGCGCGGCGGCCGCGAGGTATTCCTCGGGGACGACGGAGCAGTCCACGTGCAGGAAAAGGAGGTCGCCGGGCGGCGCCCGGTCCGGCCGGTTCGTGTGCAGGATCCGGTGGCCGCGCTCGCGCAGCACCGCCAGGACGGCGGCCAGCATGTAGCGCCCGCGATACCGGGCCAGGAATCGCGGCTCCTCCAGCCGGAACGCGTCGAAGCGGTGACGCAGGACGACGATCGTGGCCACGACTCCCCCGGACTTGTGCTGCTGCCAGGGCCGGTATAACCGAGCGGGCATGGGGGAGGAACGCTCGCCGCATTTCCGCAAGCTGATTTCGGTCTGGGGCGCGCTGCAGCTGCCGCTGCGCCCGCGCGAGCCGGTGCCGTCCCTTGTGGGTACCCGGCTCCCCGGGCGGAACGCGGCGCTGCTGCTCCTCGGGGTCACGCCCGATTACGCCGACCTGACCGACGACGTCACCGCGGTCGACTGGTCGCGCGCGATGATCGACCACATCTGGCCGGGCGACACGGCCGGCCGGCGCGCGGTCGAGGCCGACTGGCGCGCGCTTCCTTTCGCCGACGCGTCCTTCGACGCGGTGGCCGCGGACAATGCGCTGGGCATGCTGCGATTCCCCGAGGACGTGGACCGCGTGCTCGAGCACGTGCGGCGCGTGCTCCGACCGGGGGGAGTGGCGGTCGTCCGCTGGTTCCTGGCCCCGGAGGCCCGGGCGAGCGACGAGGAATTGCGCGCCTGGGGCATGGCGGGCTGCCGCGGCTCGGTTGACGCGCTGCGCTGGCGGCTCGTGCTGCATTGCGTCCACGACGCGGGCGGGCCGAACGTCGCCGCCGGCGGCGCATGGCGCCATTTCGTGCGGCTTTTCCCCGACCCGTGCGCACTCCGCGCCGCGCATGGCTGGACCGAGGAGGAACTCGCCCGCGTCGCGGTCTACCGCGACTCCGAGATGGTGTTCTCCTTCCCGACCCGGGACGCGATGCTCGACCTCGTGCGCCGGCACTTCGCCGAGGTGACGCTGGCCCCGAGCGGCGACTATCCCCTCGCCGAGGCGGCGCCGCTCGTCGTTATGAAAGAGCCGCGGCGCTGAGCGCGCGGGGCGGGCCCCTAGCGGAACACCATCCGGAACACGGTCGAAGCGGCCCAGCCAGCCCCCAGCGCCAGCAGGATCGAGCCGAGGCCGTAGAGCGCGCTCTGCTCGTGCGCCATGGTGTAGATCCAGCGCTCGAGCCCGACCTTGCGCACCAGGATCGAGTCCTCGAAGACGTCGATCACCTGCTTGTCGCGC
>JBEPXW010000113.1:0-5865 GCA_041641715.1 Pseudomonadota bacterium | reverse complement strand
GAGGTGAAGATCATCGACGTGTTCATCTGCAAGCTCAGGAAGAAGCTGACCTCGGCCACCGGCGGCGAGGATTATATCCAGACCATCTGGGGCCGGGGCTACGTGCTGCGCGACCCGGAGCCGGCAGCGCAGCCCGTCCTCGAGAGCGCCTGAGGGGCGGGGGACTTGCCCGATGCCTTCCGTGAGGTAATCCCGAGCGCGGTTGATGCGCCTTCAACCTTGCTGCGTTTTTCCTCTCATCTGACCCGCATCTGAGCAGCATGGAGAGCTACGATGCTTGATCGCGCACCGATGGCGATGGACTGCGACGAGGACGCCGGCTTCGACCCGCTTCGCCCCTATGCCGAGACCCTCGATCTCCTCGAGCGGCTGCACCGCCTCTGTCTCGAGGTGATCAAAGACGAGCTGAGGCAGCACGGCCTGATGGAGGTGACGCCCGTGCAGGCGCTCCTGCTCTTCCGCATCGGCGATCGCGAGCTCACCGCCAGCGAGATCACCAGCCGGGGCTGCTACCATGGCACGAATATCTCCTACACCCTGGGCAAGCTGGTCGAGGGTGACTTTCTGCGCCAGCGTCCGAACACCGCCGACGGCCGCTCCATGCTCATCTCGCTGACCGACCGCGGTCGGATTATCCGCGATGTCATCGCCGCGCTCTTCGAGCGCCATACGGATGAGATGGACGCCGGGCGGCTCGATCATCGGCAGCTCGAGGCGCTGGCGGGCACGCTTCGCTCTCTCGAGCGGTTCTGGACCGAGCGGCACCTGCACGAGCGCTGGTAGGCGGCCCGGCGTCCTCTCGGTCAGGCGATCCGTTCAGGCACCGTCCGACGTCCGCCCCCGCTCTCCCTGCGCGACCTCGTGCGCGCGCCGCTTGCCGCCAAAGAGCCGGGCGATGTCCTCCTTGAGGCCCCGGAAGTCACACTTGACCCCCTGCCCGTAGCGGACGTCGCCCGAGGGGGCGCGTTCGCAGCGCATTGCGCTCTGCGGCGATCGCGGCGGCAGCGGACTCTCGACCGCGGCCGTCCGCGTCACCCGCTCACTGGCGCGCGTCTGCTTGGCCGCCTGCCAGGCAAGATACTCGTTCTCCGTGTGCTCGACGAGAGCGGCCCACGCCACTTCGTCCAGATACCCCGTCCCGGTCAGGCCCGAGGCGGCCTGCCAGGCGCGCAGGGCCGCCCGGGTGGCCGGCCCGAAGATACCGTCGACCGCGCCGGGATCGAAGCCCGCCAGGGCGAGACGGCGTTGCACCTCCGCGCGGGCGCGAGCGGGGAGGTCGAGCATGTCTTCCGTTGCGGCCGGTCGCATCGGGGCGACGGGCTCGGTGGGGAAGGTGTGCTCTCGTCGCTCGCGGGAGCCCGGATAGCCGTCGCCATCGGTGCGCGACATCTGTGCCATGAGGGTCTCCAGCGGTTCGTGTTCCGCCGCCTGAACGGCGCTGCGGCTCGGACTCTCTTGCCCGGCGTCGCTCCGGGCGAGGCTCTGTTCCCTCTGCACGGGACGGCTGGCCGGCGACGTCGCGCCAGCAAGGACAAGTGGCTGATCTTCGGTTCCAGAGGGAGATCCCTCATGGAGCAACAGCAGGGTGAGGAGCGCACCGCAGGCCGCGCTGAGGCCCGTCTGCGTCACGCTCTTGAGCATCGAGAGCCTGCTCGCCGGCAGGCGGCGTGGACTGCCAGATTCGGCTTCGTCGCCGGCAGCCCCGCCCACCGGCATGTCTGCGTCTGGATCCTCGTTGACCAGCAAACCGGCGGCTTCGTCTGCATCCTTGGCGTCTTTCACGCCTGCGGACACATCCGACCGCGCCTTTTCGAGCGATTCCTGGAAGGCCGTGCCGAGGGCGTCTCGCACCTGGGCCAGGAACCAGCGGGTCTCCGGCGCGATGCGTGTTCCATGGGTCAGCAGGTGCTCCTCGATCTGGAACTCCACATTGCCGAGAAGGAGGCCGCCCTTCTCGATCTCCGCAACGGGATCGGCGCCCTGCTTGGCGGCTCGATGCTGGTTGCTGTCCAGTGGGCTCATGTCGACACCCCAGATTCGCTCACCCCCACCGGGGTCATGCTGTCGTCACTCTGGTTAACAGGGGCTTACCAGCGCCTCACGGCGATTAGGCTCGGCCGCGCACGTGCCGAGCCGGAACCGCGCTCGGACGCTCATCAGCGCTCTCGCTGCTCGCCAGCCGTGTCCTCATGTTCACCGCGTGGCCCCTCATAGCCTCCGGCCTGGGGAGCAGACGGCCGGCGCCGTCTTGTCCGCAGATTGCGCGCCCGTCGTCGGCCACTGCGTTACCGAGATGGCGCCGCCCGCAGGGGATGTCTTCGCGGCGGATTTCGGCGTGAAGGCCAACCCGATGGCGCAACCGGACCAAGCCGACCAGGGGATCGTGCTCACCGCCGAGCCGCCGCCCCGCGCGCCTGAGAAGTCAAGCAACCGGCGTCACCTTTCCGATCCCGTCCGGCGCGGATGGGCCAGGCATAGTGCGCGCCGAATCGAGTCCACGCAGAGAGAGTTTGCAGGCAAGCAAGGAACCGAACATGACCCTGAATCCTCATCGCGCGGGGATCGCCCCGCTGCTCGTGAGCGCGCTCATCGCCACCCCCCGTCCTCGCCGCCGGCGCCCATTCCGGCGGTCACGGCCACCCTGAGTTCGGCGCCCCTGGCAAGGCGTCCGAAGTGAGCCGCACGGTCGAGGTCACGATGGACGAGGTCTACTTCGAGCCAGAGAAGATCCGCGTCGTGGAGGGCGAGACTGTGCGCTTCGTCGTGCGCAACGCGGGCGAGGACGTGCACGAGTTCAACATCGGCACGGCGCACATGCACGCCGAGCACCAGGAAGAGATGATGGAGATGGTCGAGCACGGCGTGATCGAGGGCGACCAGATCAACTGTGAGATGATGGATACGGACATGCGCCGCGGCTACGGGATGGCCCATGACGACCCGAACAGCGTCCTGCTGGAGCCGGGCGAGTCGGCCGAGATCATATGTAGGTTCACCGAGGCGATGGACCTCGAGTTCGCCTTCAACCTGCCGAGCCACTACGACGCCAGCATGGCCGGGGACTTCGTCTTCGTCAACGAGCTGGCCAGGCGCTGACGGCTCGGGGCGTCGCAGCCTGGCGGCGCCTCCTCTTCCATGAAGATGTCCGTGGTCGAATGAGAGCGTTCGCGCAGCTTGGTGATGGCGCAGGGCGCCTTGCCCGCGCCCCGCGCTCGAGCCCCTGGGCGGCCGGGCGGAGGCAAGCAAATGCGGCCGGGCCGAGTCAGACCTCCGCTCCAGCGCCGGCCCCGCTCCGCGTCACGTTTCTCGATCTGGGCCTCACGCGCTCAGCGCTGCGCCAGCATCACGCTGTCCTTGGGCTGGTCTGCCACGACGTCCCAGGCGCTCTGGTCCTCGCGGGTCTGCATGGCGAGATACCTGTAGCTCGTCTCGTTCCAGGGCAGGATGCGGCTATTCAGGCTGTCGAGCACCAGGTCGCCGCTCTCGTGATGCAGCACCAGGACGGCATGGTTCTCCTGCCGTGAGGTCTGAACCACGGCGATCGAGAGATCGCGGCCGTCAACGCCGGCGTCGAGCAGGCGCTTGTATTTCGCGAGCACGAAGTCCTCGCAATCGCCGCCGCGCCAGCCGGGCAGGGTCCAGTGGTCGGCGCGCCCGTAGTTTTCGGGATCGGGGATTTTCGTGACCGCGAGGTTCACGCTGCGATTGATCTCCCGGGCAAGCTCGAGGATGTCGGCAGACGTCGTATTGTCAGCGACACTCGGCCGGTTCTCGCAGAGCCAGGCATAGCGCTGGCACGCCTCGGTGAAGCCCGGCGGCGGCCGGACCAGCTGTTGGTCGGAGGTTCGTGCCACCTGATGAGCGGAATCGCTCGACTCGGCCGCAGCCGGCGCATTGAGTGGCCCCAGAAGCAGCGTCGCGGCGACGAGCGGGGTGAATGTTTTGAGGGTCATCTGATCCTTTCTGCGAAGCGCCACTTCGTCGGTCGCTTGCGGCTCAGCGCAACGGATGCGGTTGGCCCGCGGCCGGCACACACGCTAAGCTGGCTGTGCCCCGCGCTGTCGATTTGGCGCAGCGTGGAGCGCAGGAGCGCTCGGTCAGGGTCGCGCTGTCAAAAACCATAGATCGGTTCTGGTTTGGAACTATTCCAATCAAAGTCCCTCACGATGTCGGTTTTCTGCTTTCGGTTATAATTCCCCGGAATGTTCAACTCTCGGTTGATACAACCACCTATGAGATTGGCCATACATCAGGCCGGCACATGCAGCTCTGTATTCGCGAAAACGCGAGTCTCGCTCGACATGCCGGGGCGGCAAGAGCGCCAGGCGGCTGGTTTCTCAGACGATTATTCGGATATGGGTTGACTGCCCTGCGTGAATACTACCTTGGGTAGGGGGGTAAACGGGCACAGGCTGCGCCCCACCAGAATCCCGCGCGACGGCGGGTACATACCGAGCCCGAGTCGGGCGGCGGCGCTGGCCGCCGTGGGAAGGAGCCGGCACATGGAACCTCACCACGTGGACATCCAAGTCGGCCGCAAGGTGCGTCAGTGCCGGTGGCTGGTGGGCATGAGCCTGCAGGCTCTGGCCGAGCGCATTGGCGTCAGCTACCAGCAACTGCAGAAATACGAGAGGGGCGAGAACCGCATCAGCATCAGCCGCCTGTGGGAGATCGCCCGGGTGCTGGAGGTTCCCATGGCGCATTTTCTCGAGGAACTCGACGGCCAGGTGCCCAACGGGAATGCGCTGCGCGCGAGCCTTCTCTCGGAGAAGGAGGCGATCAAGCTGGTGCGCGCCTATCACGCCATCCCGGAGACGCAGCGGCGACAACTGCTTAGCCTCGCCCAGGTGCTCAGCAAGGCGGGCTGATCAGCAAGGCGGGCCGGGGCGCCCTGTAGGGCCATGCCTCGGGCCGGGCGCCACGCCCCGGACCGCTGAGCTTCCCGGTCCCCGTTCGCCGGAGACGGCGCTCGAGGCGAAGGTGCAGGTCGACGGGCTGCCGGCGCGGGGGCAAAGTTTGCATTCGTGGCCGCGATGCGCGATGCCAGCGACCGTCCTGCCCCGGCTACTTGGCTGGCTGGGGAAGTCCGCGTGCTATCGGCTCGCGACGGGGCGCCGGCGGTCGAGGATCTCGAAGGCACCATCGGTGCTCTGATGCGATAGTCGCTGCTCGCACAAGAGCGACCAGGTTCCCACCCCCGCCGGCGCACCGGGCCGGCACTTGTGGGACGCTGACCAGACTAAAACCGCAACAAGCCGGGCTGGGCGATCGGCGCCGCGGCCGCGCATGTTCCATTAATGTTCACGTGGTGTTAAGACCTCGCGTGCATCAAGGGACAGTGAGGCCGCTTCGAGAGGAGACGACCATGAGGGACACGGAAGGCGTGCGCCATGTCATCGGGCCGGACGGCGAGCGGATGACGCGGGCGGATCTTCCGTCGCCGCACACAGAGCGCTGGATCCCACACCGCAAGGCGTGCGTGGTGGCCGCGGTGGAGGGCGGGTTGATCACGCGCGAGCACGCCTGCGAACGCTACGGCCTCAGCGCCGAGGAATACGAGAGCTGGAAGGCGGCCCTTGCACGAGGCGGCCTCAAGGAGTTGCGCGTGACCAGGCTGCGCGAGGCGCGGCAGGGTGAGGGGAGCCGGAAGGCGCCTCGGGTAACGCCGCGTTAACGATTCGCGGGCTAACCATCTCTATGGCGGCATGGACGAGCCGGAGGTGAAGATCATCGACGTCTTCATCTGCAAGCTCAGGAAGAAGCTGACCTCGGCCACCGGCGGCGAGGATTATATCCAGACCATCTGGGGCCGGGGCCACGTGCTGCGCGACCCGGAGCCGGCAGCGCAGCCCGTCCTCGAGAGCG
>JBEPXW010000112.1:0-5908 GCA_041641715.1 Pseudomonadota bacterium | reverse complement strand
GAGGAAGAAGAGCGGCTCGGCCCCCTGGCAGACGAGGTCGTTGACGCACATCGCCACCAGGTCGACGCCGATGCCGTCGAGCCGCCCGGTGTCGATGGCGATGCGGAGCTTGGTGCCGACCCCGTCGGTGGCGGCGACCAGGACCGGGTCGCGGTAGCCGGCGGCGGCAAGGTCGAAGAGCCCGCCGAAGCCGCCGATCCCGGCCATGACGCCGGGCCGGTGCGTGGCCTTCGCGGCGGGCTTGATGCGTTCGACCAGCGCGTTGCCCGCGTCGATGTCGACGCCGGCGTCGCGGTAGGTGAGGGGGTTCGGCCGGTCGGTCATCGGGCGCTCCTGTCCGCTGCGCCCCGTTTAGCGCAACGCCGGCGCCGTGCAAACCGGCGCTCTTGCGTTGACCGGGTGGCGCGGGGCACGTAAAGCGCGGGGCAGGGTCGGGCCCGTAGCTCAACGGTCAGAGCGGACCGCTCATAACGGTTTGGTTGCAGGTTCGAGTCCTGCCGGGCCCACCACGTAGTCTTGCTCGTCCGAGGCCGCATCGGCGCCATTTGAATAGTGGCGACACCTCAGTGAGTTGCGCCCCGTCTTGCCACCGCGACGCCGCCAATCCCGCGCCGAGAGCAGGGTTTCCGGCCCTGGTAGACGACGATCCGGCGTCCCGCTCACGGCAGGCGCCATCGAGGACAAGCGCCGGGAATCTCGATAATGTGTCGGGAATCGATCTGGCTGGGAGGTCCCGATGACGAACCCGATGTTGACGGAGCGTGCTCTGCATCCGATGGCCGGGCGGGTCGCGGAAAGCTTCCGCGACGGCGAGCTCAATCGCCGGGAGTATCTCGCCACAATGGCGGCTCTTGGCGTTAGTGCAGCAGGGGCCTTCGCCCTTGGCGGCCTTGCGCCGGAACCGGCCGGGGCCGCCACGCCGCAGGAAGGCGGAACCCTGCGCATTGCCATGCCGGTGAAGCGGTTCAAGGAGCCGCGGACCTTCGACTGGCCGGAGATGTCGAATGTGGCGCGTCAGTGCAACGAGTATCTGGTGCGCTGGAACACCGACTTCAGTTTCGAGCCATGGTTGCTGGAGAACTGGGAGGCCAGCGACGACGCGACACGATACACGCTGAAACTTCGCGGTGGCATCACCTGGTCGAACGGCGATGCGTTCACGGCAGACGACGTCATGCACAACATCACCCGCTGGTGCGACGCGACTGTCGAGGGCAACTCGATGGCGACCCGCATGAACGCGCTGGTCGATCCGGAGACGAAGCGGCTCCGCGCCGGCGGGCTCGAGCGCGTCGACGATCTGACGCTCCGACTCAACCTGCGGGAGCCGGACATCGCGCTGATCGCGAGCATGGCGGACTACCCCGCGCTGATCATGCACCGCAGCTATGAGGGCAGTGACGATCCCTTCGAGGCGCTCGCCATCACCACCGGCCCGTGCGCGCTCGTCGCCTATGAGGTCGGTGTGCGGGCGGAGGTCGAGCGCAAGGCAGAGCCCTGGTGGGGCGGGACGTTCTGGCTCGACCGGGTGGAGTGGATCGACCACGGCACGGATCCCACCGCGCTGGTGGCGGCCTTCGAGTCCGGCGAGGTCGATGCGAACCAGGAGACGACCGCCGACAGCCTCGCGCAGCTCGAGGCCATCGGCATGATCAATGCGGAGATCGCCAGCGGGCAGACGATCGTTATCCGCACGAACACGAAAAACGAGCCCTTCGACGATCAGCGCGTGCGCCGCGCGCTGCAACTCGCCGTCGACAATGGCGTTGTCCTCCAGCTCGGAATCGACGGAACGGGCTCGGTGGCCGAGAACCACCATGTCGGTCCGATGCATATCGATTATGCCGACATCGGCCCGGCCGAGCGGGATGGCGAAAAGGCGCGCGCGCTCCTGGCGGAGGCCGGTCTCTCGGACCATGAGTTCGAGCTGATCTCGATCGACGACGACTGGCGCCGCAACACCACCGACGCCGTGGCGGCGCAGCTCCGCGACGTGGGCATCCGGGTGAAGCGGACGGTGATCCCCGGCGCGACCTTCTGGAACGACTGGACCGAGTACCCCTATTCCTCGACCAACTGGGCAGGCCGCCCGCTCGGGGTGCAGGTCCTGGCGCTCGCCTACCGGTCAGGCGCGCCCTGGAACGAGACCGGCTATTCCGACCCCGCGTTCGATGCGCTTCTCGACGACGCGCTCTCGACTGCGGATGTCGATGCGCGACGCCCGATCATGGCGAAGCTCGAACGGACGCTCCGCCAGTCGGGGATAATCGTGCAGCCGTTCTGGCGCTCGATCTATCGCACGCATCGCGACGGGGTGCACGGCTACGGCACGCATCAATCCCTGGAGCAGCACCTCGACCGGGTCTGGCTCGAAGGATAGCCGCCGCTGGGGCCTCGTTTCGGGACCGCAGCAATGGCGTCATTCACGGCCCGGCCGGCACGCCGGCGCGGTCGTTGAACGCGGCGAAAGGGCCGCGAAAGGGGGGCGTAACCGCAGAAGGCCGCGGTATCCCGACCCGACCAGCACCAGTGCCCCTGGCAACGTGGCGCGTGCCGCCCACCGCCACAGCGGCAAACGGCTCCAGACCGCGGCGAAGGCGGCGGCGCCGGAGAGGGGCCTTCTCGACTCCGTGCCGACATGGGACCGCTGTGTCTGCCGGCGCCGGGTCAGGCCGGCCGGCGGCGCCTGCGTGCCGCGATCACTGACACGGGTCACGCCGGCGGGAAGACGACCTCAGGCGGACCGCCGCTGCAGCCATTTCGGCAGATAGGCGCGGGCCTCCACTGCGCGCTTCGCCTCGAAGGTGACGCCGCTCTCCTCGAGCAATCGTTGGAGCCGCCCGTCCTCAGCCCCGGCCAGAGTCTCCGTGCAGCCGCCGAGGTGCTCGCCGGCCACGAAGACCTGCGGAATGGTCGGCGAGCCGAGCTTCCTGCGCAGCGCCGCGCGGATATCGCCGCCGAAGCCGCCCCTCTGGTAGGCTGCCGAATCGAGATCGACGGATCGGAAGGCCACCCCCAAGTCGGCGAAGAGCCGCCGCAGCGACCAGCAGAACTCGCACCATTCCAGCGCGAACATCACAACCTTGTTGTCGCGATCGTGGATCGTCCGCTCCACGAAGGCCACCGCCCCGGGCGTCGGCTCGGGCGCCGGGGCCGGCTGGGCCGCCGGGGGCGACGCGGCGTCGAAGCGAAATCCGGGGGTCGAGGCGGCGATTTCCATCTCCTCCTCGCTCATGTCCTCGCCGATGTCGGCGAAGAGCGGGGTCGAGAGGTAGCGTTCGCCCGTGTCCGGGATCATGCAAAGGATGCGCGCCCCCCGGGGCGCGATCCGCGCGACCTCGAGCGCCGCCGCCAGGGTCGCGCCGCCGGAGATGCCGCAGAGGATTCCCTCCTGCCGTGCCAGCTCGCGCGAGAGCCTGAGCGCCTCCGCGCCGCCGACGGGCACGATGCGATCGACCAGCCGCGCCTCGAGCGCCTCGTCGACCAGCTTCGGAATGAAGTCGGGGGCCCAGCCCTGCATGAGATGCGGCCGGAAGCTCGGGTGGCTCGCCCCCGGCGTGCCGTCATCGCGGTAGGTTTGACCGACCCCGCTCGCGAGCATCGCCGAGTTGTCGGGCTCGGCGGCCGCGATCAGCGTGCCGGGGAACTCGCGCCTGAGAACGCGCGCGACGCCCTGCAGCGTGCCGCCGGTGCCGAAGCCCGTGACCCACCAGTCGAGCCCCGGCCCGCGGAAGTCGCGCACGATCTCGCGCGCCGTCGTGCGGGCGTGGATCTCGGCGTTGGCCTCGTTCTCGAACTGGCGGCACCAGAACCAGCCATGCGCCTCGGCCAGCTCGCGCGCCTTGTTCAGCATGCCGGTGCCCTTCTCGGCCGCCGGCGTCAGCACCACCTTCGCGCCGAGGAAGCGCATCATCTTGCGCCGCTCGACCGAGAAGTTCTCGGCCATGACGATGACCAGCGGATAGCCCTTCCGGGCGCAGACCATGGCGAGCCCGATCCCTGTGTTGCCGCTGGTCGCCTCGATCACGGTCTGGCCCGGGCCGAGCGCGCCCGCGCGCTCGGCCGCCTCGATCACGCCGAGCGCCAGCCGGTCCTTGACCGAGCCGAGCGGGTTGAATGCCTCGAGCTTGGCGAAAAGCTCGATGCCCTCGGGCGCGAGCCGGTTGATGCGGACGACCGGCGTGTCGCCGATGGTCTCGAGGATCGAGTCGCGGATGCCGGGCATGGGCCAAATCTCCAGGGTCAGGTCGAACTGCATTGACGGCGGCCGAAGGCGAGGCAAGGGTCCGGGCCGGCGAGAAGCCCCTTGAAGGGCGGGCTCGCCGGCCCGGACCATGCTGAGCGCGTCACGCCTGGTACCCCATCGTTGCATGGGCCCGGTTGCGCTTCGCGGCGGCCAGCGCGAGGCCCGCGACCGTCAGGTCCTGACGGGTGATTCCGAGGTCGGCCAGCTGGCGGTCGTCCAGCTTCTCCAGGGAATCGAGCGCCTTCATGGCTCGCTTGTGGTCGACCCAGTCGCGGTAGGTGTCCACGACCCGGACCACGGCACGGTAGGCGCCGCGGGCGACCATGTCGGCATAGCTGACCTCGGAGGCGCCGAAGCGGTTTCCGGCGCGTCCGAAGCCTTGGGCTTCGACACAACAGTCAGTCATTTCGTCCTCCTTCGAGTTACACGCCGCCCGATGCGGCGACGGGACGAAGATGGCGCGCAGGTGTGGATGCGAGCGGCGGAGTGATCGTTGGAATTCGGGGTGTCGACCGTGGAATTCTGGCCGGCGCGGCGGTCGTCGCGGGCGCGGCAACGTGGATGCCGGGCGCACCGGGCGCACTCGGGGCAGCCGGGCGGGCGTTCAAATAAGCTACCGCGATCGCTTTATATGAATTAGCGATTTGCCTTATGGTCGGCGTTGGTGTTTCCTGAGAGATCCGCTCTCCGACGCCGCGCCGGCCTGATGGGCATCGCCCGCGCGCCTGCGCCAACCCCGCCCCGCGCGGCGGGCGGCGTCGGGATCCAACCCGACCGGGAGACGACGTGCCCATGAGCCCCGCGCTGATCCTTCTGCACCTTGCCGGCGCCGTGACGCTGCTGCTCTGGGCGGTGCGCATGGTGCGAACAGGCGTGGAGCGGGCCTTCGGAACGGCGCTCGAGCGCTCGCTCAAGCGTGCCAAGGGCAACCGGCTGAAGGCCGCGGCGCTCGGCACGGCGGTGGCGATCGTGCTGCAGAGCTCGGCCGCGGTCGGCATCCTCGCCGCCGGCTTCGCGGCGAGCGGGCTGATGGGCTTCGGCACGGCGCTGACCATGCTCCTGGGCGCCGATCTCGGCTCGGCGCTGGTGGTCAGGATCCTCTCTTTCGAGCTCTCCTGGCTCGTGCCCTTCCTGCTGATCGCGGGGGGCTGGATGTTCATGAAGGGCTCGCGGCGCGAGGTGAAGCAGACCGGGCGCATCCTCGTCGGCGTGGCGCTGGTTCTGGTCTCGCTCGGGATGATCGCGGACGCGACCGAGTCGCTGCGCGAGAGCGAGTTGCTGCCGGTGGTGGTCGGCTATCTGAGCACGGACTACGCGAGCTCCTTCGTGCTCGGCGCGCTCTTCACCTGGCTCGTGCATTCGAGCATCGCCACCGTCCTCATTATCGCCAGCCTCGCGGAGCAGGGGGTGGTGCCGGTGGCGCTGGGGCTCGTGCTGGTGCTGGGCGCGAACTGCGGCAGCGCGCTGATCGCGGTCGGGCTGACGCGCGGCTCGGTGCCGGCCGCGCGGCGGGTGCCGATCGGGAACCTCGCCTGCCGCGGCACGGGGGCCGTGCTGGCATTGCTCGTCTTCGCCAGCGTCGATTTCCCCGTCGGGCTCGCGGGCCCGGGCGCGGCGGAGCAGATCGTCATGCTGCACGTGGCGTTCAATCTGGTGATCGTC
>JBEPXW010000111.1:2982-5909 GCA_041641715.1 Pseudomonadota bacterium | reverse complement strand
GTCGTGACCGGGATGGGGATGGTGACGCCGCTGGCCTGCGGCGTCGAGGAGACCTGGAAGCGCCTCCTCGCCGGGCAGTCGGGCGCGGGGCGCATCGAGTATTTCGACGCCAGCCACCTGCCCTGCCAGATCGCCGGCGAGATCCCGCTGGGCGACGGCAGCGACGGCACATTCAACGCCGACGACTGGGTGGAGCCGAAGGACCAGAGGAAGCTCGACCGCTTCATCATCTACTCGCTGACGGCCGCCGAGCAGGCGGTGCGCGACGCCGGCTGGAAGCCCGAGGACGAGCACGAGCGCGAGCGCACGGGTGTGATGATCGGCTCCGGCATCGGCGGGCTCGAGACCATCACCGAGACCGCGCACCTTTACCGGGAGAAGGGGGCGCGGCGGATCTCGCCCTTCTTCATCCCGGCGGCGCTGATCAACCTCTGCTCGGGGCAGGTCTCGATCCGCTACGGCTTCAAGGGGCCGAACCATGCCGTCGTCACGGCCTGCTCGACCGGGGCGCACGCCATCGGCGACGCGTCGCGGCTGATCGCGCTGGGCGACGCCGACGTGATGCTGGCTGGCGGCGCCGAGGCGCCGGTCTGCGACCTTGGGGTGGCGGGCTTCTGCGCCTGCAAGGCGCTCTCGACGCACTACAACGACGATCCGAAGCGTGCCTCGCGGCCCTGGGACAAGGGGCGCGACGGCTTCGTGATGGGCGAGGGCTCGGGCATCGTGGTGCTCGAGGAGTACGAGCACGCCAAGGCGCGCGGGGCCAAGATCTATGCCGAGGTGCTGGGCTACGGCCTCTCGGGCGACGCCTACCACATCACGGCGCCGGCGCCGGACGGCGGCGGCGCCTACCGCTCGATGTCGGGGGCGCTGAGGACCGCCGGGCTCGAGCCGGGCGCCATCGACTACGTCAACGCGCACGGCACCTCGACGCCGATGGGCGACGAGCTGGAGCTCATGGCGGTGACCCGGCTCATGGGCAACCATGTCGGCAAGGTCACCATGTCATCGACCAAGTCCTCGATCGGGCACCTGCTGGGGGCCGCGGGGTCGGTCGAGGCGATCTTCTCGATCCTCGCCATCCGTGACCAGGTGGCGCCGCCGACGCTGAACCTCGACGAGCCGTCGGTGGAGACCGAGATCGACCTCGCGCCGCACGAGAAGCGCGAGCGCGAGATCAACGTGGCGCTCTCCAACTCGTTCGGCTTCGGCGGCACCAATGCCTCGCTGATTTTCGGCCGGGTGAGCTGACGCCCGGATGCCGCGCATGCGAAACGTCGCGGCGAACGCGCTCTCGGTCCTGGTCGTCCTCGGCATCGTTCTGCTGGTGGCCATCGGGGTCGCCAAGCGCGAGTTCACGGCGCCGGGGCCGCTGGAGGAGGACGTGCTGGTGCAGGTCCCGAAGGGGGCGGACATCCGCGGGACCTCCCGGCTGCTCGCGGAGAACGGGGCCATCGACAACGCGATGCTGTTCCGGCTCGGCGCGCGCTATCGCGGCGAGGCGCGGGCGATCCGCTACGGCGAGTACCGGATCCCGGCGCGGGCCTCGATGGAGGAGATCCTCGCGATGATGGTGCGCGGCGACACGGTAGTGCACCGGATCACCGTCGCCGAGGGGCTGACGAGCTGGGAGGTGGTGGAGCTCCTGCGGGGGAACGACGTCCTGACCGGCGAGATCGAGGAGGTCCCGCCCGAAGGGCGGCTGGCGCCGGAGACCTACCATGTCGAGCGCGGGCAGACGCGCGCCGAGGTGATCCAGCGGATGCGGGCGCTGCAGGACGAGATCCTCTCCGAGGCGTGGCAGGAGGGGGAGACGGACTCACCGCTGGAGACGCCGGAGGAGGTGCTGATCCTCGCCTCGATCGTCGAGAAGGAGACCGGGGTGCCGGAGGAGCGGGCGCGCGTCGCCTCCGTCTTCCTCAATCGCCTGCGGCGCGGGATGAAGCTGCAGTCCGACCCGACGGTGGTCTACGGGATCACCGAGGGGAAGGGGCCGCTGGGGCGGGGGCTCAGGCAGTCGGAGCTCGAGCGGCGGACGCCCTACAACACCTATGTCATCGCCGGCCTGCCGCCGACGCCGATCGCCAACCCCGGGCGCGAGGCGATCATGGCGGTGGTTAATCCGGCGGAAACGGACTTCCTCTATTTCGTGGCGGACGGCACCGGCGGGCACGTCTTCGCCAAGACCCTGGCCGAGCACAAACGGAATGTCCGGGAGTGGCGACAGATCGAGCAGGAAAGACAGAATTAACATATTTTTAATCAATATTTTTAATGTCTTACTTGAACTTTTCCCTTGACTCTGCGCGCGGTCCCGGGTAGCTATCTAGGCACGCTGGGAATCATGTGAGCGGGGCGGCCGGGGGGCCGCCTTTTGCATTTCCGGCGTATCCCGAAACAAGGAAAGACGCCCATGGTGAGAACGACCGAGACTCTCGGTCGGCGGGGAGGCGTCTGCGCGGAGGTGTCGGCGGACGACCTGTCGACGCTTGATCGCGCGCGGAAACTCTTCGCCGGCCTGTCGCGCGGACTCGAGCGCGAGATCGAACGCCTCGAGACGGCGCTGGATGCCGAAATCGACAAGCAGCGGATCGACGCCCTGAACGACGCGATCCGGACGAACCAGAAGGCCCTCCAGAACGTGCTGACGATGGAGGCCAAGCTGATGCCCGATGCCGGCAAGCCCCGGCGGGGAGAGGGAGTGATCGATCTTGCAGAAGCCCGCGCGGAAATCGCCGGCCGCCTCGATCGCCTCGCTGGATGAGGCGGCGCGCGCGGCGTTCCTCGAGGATCTCTCGGGGAACGCGCTCCGGGGGCTGCCCTGGCTCTGGGAGTTCTGGGCCCATCCCGGGCACCAGCTGGAGCCCGGGGGCGACTGGCACACCTGGGTGATCCTCGGCGGCCGCGGCGCGGGCAAGACCCGCGCC
>JBEPXW010000111.1:0-2972 GCA_041641715.1 Pseudomonadota bacterium | reverse complement strand
GGGGCCGAGTGGGTCCGCGCGCAGGTGGAAGGGGCGACGCCCGATGCGCCTGGGTCGGCGCAGCGGGTCGCGCTGGTCGGCGAGTCGATCGGCGAGGTCCGGGCGGTGATGGTGGAGGGCGAGTCGGGGCTCCTTGCGGTCTCGCCTCCCGATCGCCGCCCGGACTTCTATTCGAGCCTGAACAGGCTCGTCTGGCCGAACGGGGCCGAGGCGATGCTGCTCTCGGCCGCAAACCCCGGCTCGATGCGCGGGCCGCAGTTCGACTGCGCCTGGGTCGACGAGACCGGATGCCCGGCCGTGGACCTGGGCGCCAACCAGCCGAACCTGTTCGCCGATGCCAAGAGCTCGGAGAGTGCGCTGCCCTACGGCTCACTCGGCGTCCGCGACGACGAGATGCAGCGGCGCTTCCTGCAGGCGAAGCTGGGGTACTGGTCGGATCCGGCGAACGTGCCGGTCTCCTCGGTCACCGGCGAGCCGATGATCCCGAGCGACCGGATATTCGTCTGGACCTGGGATACGCGGCCCTGGCCGGACTTTCCGGTACGGACGAGCATCTGGTCCGACGGGCCGGCGCATCGCCTGGGGCACTGGATCACCGGGCGGGTCAGCGCCAGCGGGTTGTCGGAGGTGGTCGCCGAGATCTGCCGGCGCTCCGGCCTCGCGGAGTTCGACGTCGCGGACCTCCATGGCGTGGTCGACGGCTACGTGATCGATCGCAGCGCGAGCGCACGCGAGGCGCTTCAGCCCCTGATGCTGGCATACGGGTTCGACGCGTTCGAGAGCGGCGGCAAGGTCGTCTTTCGCATGCGCGGCGGCATGCCGGAGCGCCGGGTGACGGAGGCCGACATGGCCCTCGCCGAGGGTCGGACGGGATCCGCGATCGAGCGGATGCGCGCGTCGAGCGGCAGCTCCCACGACGTGGTGCGCCTGAGCTACGTACAGGCGGAGAGCGATTTCAGGATGGGCGCCAGCGAGTCGCGGTTGCCGGGCGGAAGCCTGAGCCGGGTCGCGGAGAGCTCGCTGCCGCTTTCGCTGCCGGGCTCGAGAGCCCAGCAGGTCACGGATCGGTGGCTGGCGGAGAGCCGGCGCTCGCGCGATGCGGCTTCGTTCACGCTGCCGCCGACCGGGATCGATCTCGAGCCGGGCGACACGATCGAGATCGATCGTTCCGGGGCCGTCGAGGCCTATCGCATCGAGCGGATCGTGGACACGGGCGGGCGCGAGACAGAGGCCACGCGCGTTGATTCCGCGCTTCATGCGCCGAGCCCGGCCCCGGAGCGCAATGTCGAGACCGATCTCGCCAGTCCGCCGGGGCCGGTGACGGCGATCATCATGGACCTGCCGCTGGCGACGGGCGGAAGCGACGACCATCTGCCCCGCATCGCCGCCAGTGCGGATCCGTGGACGGACCGGGTGGCGGTGTATCGCTCGGAAGACGACCAATCCTACGAGCTCGTCGCGACTCTCGCCAAGCCGGCCGTGATCGGGACGACGCTCGAAGCACTGCCGGCGGGTCAGCCGAATCGCTGGCAAAGAGTTTCGGTCCGCGTCGCCGCGGGCTCCGGCGCCCTGGAATCGGCTGACCGCCTGCGGGTGCTGAACGGCGCCAATCGCGCCGCGATCGAGTTCGCGCCCGGCGCGTGGGAGATCGTCCAGTTCCGCGAGGCGGTGCTCGTGGCGCCCGGAGAGTACGAGCTTTCCATGCTCCTGCGCGGCCTGCAGGGGACCGGCGTGCTGAGCGACGCGGAAATCGACGCCGGAGCGACGATCGTTCTGTTGGACGATGCGGTCGTTCCTCTACCGATGTCACGGGACGAGCGCGGCTTGCCCCGGCACTACCGGGTCGGGCCGGCCCGCCATGCGCTGTCGCATCCCGGCTATGTTCATTCCGTCGAGACCGTCGCGGGCGTCGGCCTCCGGCCGTTCGCTCCGGCGCATCTCGAAGCGGAGCGCGATCCGGTGTCGGGCGACCTCGCCCTGAGTTGGATCCGGACGGCGCGCTACGGTGCCGACAGCTGGCAGGGCGTGGACGTGCCGCTCGCCGAGGAACGCGAGGCCTACCGCCTTCGCGTGCTGAGCAGCGGCACCCTTCTGCGCGAGGTCGCGTTGACGGCCCCCGGCTTCGTCTACACGGCCGCGATGCAGAGTGACGACGGCGCGTCAGGACCGCTCGAGCTGCGCGTCTCCCAGCTGTCCACTTCCTTTGGTTACGGACCGGAGAGGGTATTGATCACCGATGACTAGTTCCCCGCGAGTCGGCCTGCCGTATCTCGATGCGGCGCAGGCACAGAAGCACGTGACGATGAACGAAGCCCTGGCCCGCGTCGACATGGCGGCTGCGGGACGGGTCGAGACCATGGATCTCGGCTCGCCCCCCGCCTCGCCGGTCGAGGGCGACGCACACATCGTCGCCGCCGGCGCCGTCGGCGAATGGGCCGGCCAGGACAACAACGTGGCCGTTTTCCTGAACGGCGGTTGGGACTTCATCCAGCCCTGGGCGGGATGGAGGCTCTGGGTCGCAAGCAAGTCCGGGTCGGCGGTCCACGACGGGGTCGGTTGGCATCTCGTCGATCAACCCGCTTCCGCAGGCGGCGCGTTCACGGCGCTGCGCCAGGTCGAGATCGATCACGCGGTCGCCTCCGCCTCGACCTCGGAGACGGCGGCTTTCATCCCGGACAAGGCCATCGTTCTCGGCGTGACGGCGAGAGTGGTGGAGGCGATCGGAGGGGCCAGCACCTGGTCGCTTGGTGTCACAGGAAGCCCGGATCGCTATGGTACGGGCATCGGCGCGGCGCTGAACTCATACGTGCATGGCGTCACCGGCTCGCCGACGGCGTATTACGGGGCTTCCTCGCTCCTGCTTACTGCGGAGAGCGGCAGCTTTTCGGGCGGAATCGTCCGGATTTCGGCGCATTTCTTCGAGCTATCCGCACCGCGCCCGGTCTAGGCGCGCCACGGGTCCGCGGCCGCCG
>JBEPXW010000110.1:0-5925 GCA_041641715.1 Pseudomonadota bacterium | reverse complement strand
GGCCTCGCAGAGCGCCTGCACGATGGGGCTGTCCTTCGTGGTGCGGTAGAGCGTCTGCTTGATCGCCACCACGTTCGGGTCGCGCGCCGCCTGCTGCAGGAACTGCACCACGATCTCGAAGCTCTCGTAGGGGTGGTGGAGCAGCATGTCCTTCTGGCGGATCGCCGCGAAAATGTCACCGTCGTGGTCGCGCACGCGCTCGGGCAAACGCGGCGTGTAGGGATGCCAGCGAAGATCGGGCCGGTCATCGACCACGAGCTGGCCTAGGTCGGCGATGCCGACGCTTCCCTCGACCTCGATCAGCTCGTTCGGGCCCACGTCGAGGCGCTCGCAGATCAGCCGCTTCAGGCCCTCCGGTGCGCCGGCGTTCAGCTTCAGCCGCACGACGCTGCAGCGGCGGCGGCGCTTGAGCGCGGTCTCGAACTCGCGCACGAGGTCCTCGGCCTCCTCGGCGATCTCGAGGTCGCTGTCGCGCAGCACGCGGAACACGCATCGCCCGTGCGAGGCGTAGCCGGGGAAAAGCTGGCCGAGGAACATCTCCAGCAGCGTCTCGAGCGGCAGGAAGCGGATCTCGCCTCCCGGTCCGTCCGAGAGGCGGATATAGCGGTTGAGCTGGGCGGGCACCGGGATCAGCGCGCGCATCGGCTCGCCGTCCGACTCGCGGGCGAGGTCGAGCAGCAGCGCGAGACCCTCGTTGGCGATGAAGGGGAACGGGTGCGCCGGGTCGAGGGCCAGCGGCGTGATCATCGGGAAGACCTCGGAGAGGAATCGTTCCTCGAGCCCGGCCCGGTCGTCGGCCGTCAGGTCCTCCGCGTTGACCACGTGAATCCCCTGCTCCGAAAGGAGCGGGAGCAGGCTCTTCCAGGTCCGCTGCTGCGCCTTTTGCAGCGCGAGCGCGTCGCGGTCGATCAGCTCGAGCTGCTGCGCCGGGGTCCGCCCGTCGACCGAGGGCCGGTCCACGCCCGCGCGAGTCTGGGCGCGAAGGCCCGCGACGCGGACGGTGTAGAACTCGTCGAGATTCGCGCCCGAGATCGAGAGGAACCGCAGCCGCTCAAGCAGCGGCTGCCCGGGATTGTCCGCCTCCTCGAGGACCCGCCAGTTGAAGGCGAGCCAGGAGAGCTCGCGGTTCTGGAACCGTTCGGCGCTTTCCGGGTCGAAGGTCGCCCGGTGCGCCTCGGGCACCGGCTGGACGGGGAGGTTGAGGAAGTCGGCGCGCATGCCTCAATCCCCGCCCGGCGCCGCGGCGGAGTCGACGTATTTCGCCGCCATCGCCTGCGTTACCGGCCGCTTTCGCGCGAGGGACTGCCTGTCGAGCGCCTCGACTGCCGCCTCGACTGCCGCGAAGGAGCGCTCGATCCGTCGCACCAGGAACTTGATCACGTTTGGGCTCACCTGAAGCTGCCGGTCGGCGAACAATTTGACCATAACAGATGACAGTAGCGTGTCATCGGGAGGGGCCAAGCGCGCCACAGGCAGCGCCTCAAGCCGCGAGGCGAGGTCCGGCGTCCGGATCGGCC
Organism: Pseudomonadota bacterium; assembly: GCA_041641715.1. Classification (GTDB taxonomy): domain Bacteria; phylum Pseudomonadota; class Alphaproteobacteria; order Rhodobacterales; family Rhodobacteraceae; genus Thermohalobaculum. Next base: position 4,408 of record JBEPXW010000110.1, on the reverse strand, counting down.
ACCGGGCGGGTGCCTCACGGCCGGTGAGCAGCAGCCACGCACCCTCGGCCGCGGCCAGGTTCAGGAGGTGGAAAAGCGCCTTCTCCCTCGCTCGCCCTTGCTCCGCGTCGAGGTGTGCAAGCGCGTCCACGTCCTCGACGACCACGCGGCCGTGCTCCGAGAGGCGTCGGGTGCCGGCGTCGTCGAGCTCGGCCGCCGCGAGGCGTTCCGCGCCGGCCTCGCGCATCCAAACATGCGCCAGGTGCGTCTTGCCGGACCGGGCCGGCCCGACGAGCGCCATGCGATGTCCGGGCCACGCCCGCCAGCCTTCTACGAGCCGCACGGCGTCAGCGTTCGAGACGGAAACCAGGAAGTCGTTCCGCCCGAGCGCGGGGCGGTGACCGAGCAGCAGCGGGAGCTGGCGCGTCTCGGCGGTCATTCGCCCGCGCTCCCCTCCTGCTCCTGCGCCGCCGCCCTGGGCTTCGGCGCGAAGTCCTCGTCGTCGCCCAGATAGATGCGGGCGTTCTTGTACCGGTCCAACAGGAACCGCCCGAAGACGCCGATCGCGGCCGCGGCGGGGACGGCGATCAGCAGCCCGACGAAGCCGAAAAGCGAGCCGAAGGCCGAAAGCGCGAAGATCAGCCAGACCGGGTGCAGGCCCACACGGTCGCCGACGATCCGGGGGGTGAGAAGGTTGCCCTCGACCGCCTGGCCGACGGCGAAGACCACCGCGACCGCCGCGACCATCGCCCACTCTCCCCAGAACTGCGCCGCGGCGATGCCGATCGCGAGCGCGCCGCCCAGCACTGCGCCGACATACGGGATGAAGCTGATCAGCCCCGCGAAAGCCCCGATCAAAAGCCCGAACTGAAGGCCGATAAGGGTGAGCGAGACCGCGTAGAACACGCCGAGGATCGCGCAGACGGTGAGCTGGCCGCGCACGAACCCCGCCAGCGTCTCGTCGATCTTGCGCATCAGGGCGCGGATCGTCTCCTGATGCGGTCGCGGCAGGTAGTCGTCGATTGTCGCGACCATCCGGTCCCAGTCGTAGAGCAGGTAGAACGCCACCACCGGAGTCACCACGACCAGCGTGATGAAGTCGATCAGCGCCAGGCCCCCGCTCCAGAGCCGTTGCAGCACCGAGACGCTCCACTCGTCCACGCGGCTGCGCAGGTTCTCCAGCGCGCCGCGAAGCGGCGAGTCGGCATGCGGCAGCGGGGGGAGGTGCGTCTGGATGAGGCCGCGGACCCAGTCGATGACCACGGGGGCGTTGCCGATGGCCTGCTGCACCTGGTCGATGAGCGCCGGGACGATCAGGACGAAAGCCAGAACCGCGATGCCGATGGTGATGACCGAAATCACCACCGTCGCCAGCAATCTTGACAGGCCGAGCCGCTGGAGGCGATCGGCGAACGGGTCGGCGATATAGGCCAGCGCCGCGCCCAGCACGAACGGCAGCAGGATATCCGCCAGCAGCCACAGCACCACGAACAGAACGGCGAAGCCGATCCCCCACCAACGCAGCTGCTCGCGTACGGTCATGTTGCCCTGTCCGTCTCCGCAGGTCCTCTCGCGGCGCGCGCCGCGCGCGCGGCCCCCCGCTTAGCCGAGCGGTTCGCGCGCGGCAATCGCAAGGCGGTCACGGGCGCATTGCGCTCACGTCGCGAACTGTTCGCGGAGCAGTCGCTCCTCGAGGCCGTGGCCCGGGTCGTAAAGCAGCGTCACCTCGATCTCGGGCGCGGCGGCGACCTCCACGCAGGCGACGTCGCGCACCTCGACATGGTCGGCGGTGGCCGAGACCGGGCGCCGCGCGTGCTCCAGCACCTCGAAGGTGATCTGCGCCTCCCAGGGCAGAATCGCGCCGCGCCAGCGCCGCGGCCGGAAGACGGCGATCGGCGTCAGCGCCATCAGCCGCGCCCGGATCGGCAGGATCGGGCCATGGGCCGAGAGGTTATAGGCGGTCGAGCCCGCCGGCGTCGCAACGAGCACGCCGTCGCAGACGAGCTCGGACATCTGCACCACGCCGTCGACGAGAATGCGGATTCGGGCCGCGTGCCGCGTCTCGCGGTGAAGCGAGACCTCGTTGAAGGCCAGCGCCTCGGTCCGCCGCTCGTGCTCGTCCACCACGACCATCCGGAGTGGATTGATAACCGCCGGCCGTGCCGCCGCCAGCCGCTCGGAAAGGTCGTCCTGCGAGTAATCGTTCATCAGGAAGCCGACCGTGCCCCGGTTCATGCCGTAGACGGGCACATCCAGATGCATGGTGTCGTGCAGCGTATGCAGCATGAAGCCGTCACCGCCGAGCGCGACGATCACGTCGGCCTTCTCCGGCGCCGCGTGGCCATAGCGGCGGCGCAGCGCCCTGAGCGCTTCCTGCGCCTCGGGGGCCTCGCTGCCCAGAAAGCAGATTCGCTCGAAGCTCACACGCCCCCCGCTCGGCGGACCGGATCGGAGCGCGGATCATATCGAGCCGGCCGCGCGACGGCAACGTGGTGCCCGCGGGAGGGCCGCGAACGCGCCCCCGGAGACTCCCTTGGCGGGGACGCTATGCTAACGCGTCGCTTCTGGTATAGTGCCCGCCGAGACGGGCGTGCTAGCGGCGCGACGACGGCCGCGGCCCCGGATTTCCCGCCCGCCCGAGCCAATCTGAGAGGAGACGTGCCTATGGATGCGCCCCGCCGCGACGCCGGATTCTTTTCCGAGTCGCTCGAGAACCGCGACCCGGACATCTTCGACTCGATCCGCAAGGAGCTGAGGCGCCAGCAGGATGAGATCGAGCTGATCGCGTCCGAGAACATAGTCAGCCGGGCGGTGCTCGAGACGCAGGGCTCGGTGATGACGAACAAGTACGCGGAGGGCTATCCGGGCCGGCGCTACTACGGCGGCTGCCAGTTCGTCGACATCGCCGAGAACCTGGCCATCGAGCGCGCCTGCCGGCTCTTCAACTGCCGCTTCGCCAACGTGCAGCCGCATTCCGGCGCGCAGGCGAACCAGGCCGTGAACATGGCGCTGATCCAGCCGGGCGACACGATCATGGGCATGGACCTCGCCTCGGGCGGCCACCTGACCCACGGCGCCAAGGTCAACCAGTCGGGCCGCTGGTTCCACGCGGTGCAGTACGGCGTGACGCGGGACACCAACGACATCGACTACGACCAGATTGCCGCGCTGGCCGAGGAGCACAGGCCGAAGCTCATCATCGCCGGCGGCTCGGCCATTCCGCGCATCATCGACTTCAGGCGCTTCCGCGAGATCGCCGACTCGGTCGGCGCCTGGTTCCACGTCGACATGGCGCATTTCGCCGGCCTGGTGGCGGGGGGCGTCTACCCTGATCCGATGGAATTCGCACACGTCGTCACCACCACCACCCACAAGACCTTGCGCGGCCCGCGCGGCGGCATGGTGCTGACCAACGACGAGGAGATTGCCAGGAAGGTCAACTCGGCGGTGTTCCCGCAGCTCCAGGGCGGGCCGCTCATGCACGTCATCGCCGCCAAGGCGGTCGCCTTCGGCGAGGCGCTGACGCCCGAGTTCCGCGCCTATTCCGCCCAGGTGGTCGCCAACGCCAGGGCGCTGGCGCAGGCGCTCGCCGACGGCGGGCTGGCGCTGGTGACCGGGGGCACCGATTCGCACCTGATGCTGGTGGACCTCCGCCCGAAGGGCGTGACCGGCGTCGCGGCCGAGAAGGCGCTGGGACGCGCGCACATCACCTGCAACAAGAACGGCATCCCCTGGGACCCGGAGAAGCCCACCGTGACCTCCGGCCTGCGCCTCGGCTCCCCCGCCGCCACGACGCGCGGCTTCGGCGAGGCCGAGTTCGCCGAGGTCGGCCGCCTGATCGTCGAGGTGATCGACGGTCTCGGCCGCAACGGCGAGGAGGGCAACGGCGACGTCGAGGCCGCCGTGAAGGCCAAGGTGCAGGCGCTCTGCGACCGGTTCCCGATCTACGAGGACCTTTGAGCTTGGCCGAGACCCCGGCGGGCGGGGGCCCGCCGCTGGCGGGGCGCTACTCCTCGATCGTCGCCACGCCGAGCGGCACCGCGTACTGGCGGCACCAGATGTACACCTCGTCGTAGCTTGCGGGGTCTATGCCCTCGGGCACGGTGTAGGCCTGCGCGCCGGTGTTCTTGCGCAGCGCCTCGAAGTCGGTGTCGGCCGCAAACTTTCCAGCCTCGCCGAAGCCGACGCGGGGGTCGGGCGCACCGTCGAAACTGAAGTCGGTACCGAGCCGCACCTCCCAGCCCGCGTCGGTCCGGACGACCTCTACGCTCCCCGAGGTCACGTGCCCGCTCTTGCCCGTAAAGCTCCCGGTGCCCTCGCCGGCGATCGCCGCCGAGGCGGCGAGCACCACCGCCAAAGCTGTCACGCTGCGCATCATCATCCGATCCTTTCGGTCTCACCAAGTACATCGCGCAAGGTGTCGGGACTG
>JBEPXW010000109.1:0-5948 GCA_041641715.1 Pseudomonadota bacterium | reverse complement strand
CCCAGCACGCCCGGCGCCTCGCGGGCGGTGGAGGGGTCTACCTCGCGGATGACGCCCGGCATCGGGGCGCGGACCATCACCGCGTGGGCCATGCCGTCGAGCCGGATGTCGTCCACGTAGCGCCCGCGGCCGGAGACCAGCCGCGCGTCCTCGATCCGCCCCTGGAACCTGGCGTGTCTCATCGTCGTCTCCCTCGGACCTGATTTCCACCCCGGGCGGGGCGCGCCTCACCGCCCTTCGAATTGCGGCTTGCGCTTCTCCATAAAGGCGCGGCGGCCTTCCTTGTAGTCCTCGCTGGCGAAGCAGGCGGCCACCATGTCCTCGCAGGCCTGCAGATCGCGCAGCTCGGGCTCCGTCAGCACCTGGTTGGAGATGAACTTCATCGCCGCGATGGTCAAAGGCGCGTTGCCGGCGATCTCCTTCGCCACCTCCTCGACGGCGGCCTCGAGCCGGGCCTCCGGCACCATCTCCTGCACTAGTCCCATGTTGAGGGCCTGGTGCGCGTCGATGCGCCGGGCCGTGTACATGAGGAACCGGGCGTTCCCGACGCCCACCGCGTTCACCAGCCGCTTGATCGCCTCGAACGGGTAGCCGAGCGCCAGCTTCGCCGCCGGCATGCCGAAGCTCGACCGGTCCGAGCAGACCCGGAGATCGCAGCAGCAGGCGAGGTTCAGCCCGCCGCCGATGCAGTAGCCGTTGACCATGGCCACCGTCGGCTTCGGGAACGCCTCGATCCGGGCATAGACCGCGCGGGTGCGCGAATTGTAGTGCTTCTGCGCCTCCTCCGTCCCGCGGCTCTTCTCGAACTCCGAGATGTCGGCGCCCGAGACGAAGGACTTGCCGCCGGCGCCCGAGATCACCAGCACCCGCACCTCCGGGTCGGCCTCGAAATCGGCGAGGATACCCTCCGCCGCCTCCCACATTTCGAGGGAGACGGCGTTCCGCTTCTCCGGGTTGTTGAAGATCATGTGGCCGACGGCGCCGTCGCGCCGGGACAGCATTTTCTCGGTCATGCCGGGGTTCCCTTGCTCAGACGATGTTGCGCTCCCTGAGCGCGGCGATGTCGGCGGCGGAGAGGCCGAGCCCGGAGAGGATCTCGTCGGTGTGCTCGCCGCGCTGGGGCGGGTGGGCGACCATGGCGGTGTCCGTGCGGCTCATCCGGATCGGCTGGGCGACGAGCTGGGTCCGCCCGAAGGGCAGGGTCTCGATGTCGGCGGCCATGCCGAGATGCTTCACCTGCGGGTCGGCGAACACCTCGTCGACGCGGTAGGCGGGGCCCGAGGGCACGCCCTTCTCGATCAGCGTCTCCACCAGGTCGTGCGAGGTCCATTCCTTCGTCGCCTCGGCAATGGCGGCGTTCAGCGCGTCGCGGTTCTCCTTGCGCTTGTACTGGTCGGCGAAGCGCTCGTCCTCGATCCACTCGGGGTGCTCCAGCGCCTCGGCGAAGCGCCGCCAGATCACCTCGCCGGAGACAGCGATGTTCACCGCGCCGTCCTTCGTCGGGTAGAGGTTGGTCGGCACCGAGGTCGGGTGCTCGTTCCCCGTCTGCGGGGGCACGTCCTGGCTGACCAGCCAGCGCGCCGCCTGGAAGTCCAGCATGAAGATCTGCGCCGCCAGCAGGGACGAATTGATCCATTGCCCCTCGCCGGACTTCTCGCGCTCGATCAGCGCGATGAGAACGGCCTGCGCCGCGAAGTGCCCTGCCGAGAGATCGGCGACGGGGATGCCGACCCGCATCGGTCCGCGCCCCGGCTCGCCGGTGATCGACATGAGCCCGCCCATGCCCTGGGCGATCTGGTCGAAGCCCGGCCGCTTTGCATACGGCCCGTCCTGCCCGAAGCCCGAGATCGAGGCGAGGATGATGCGCGGGTTCCGCGCGCGCAAAGCCTCGTAGCCGATCCCCAGCCGGTCCTTCACGTCCGGCCGGAAGTTCTCCACGACGACGTCCGCGTCTTCCACCAGGCGAAAAAACAGCTCCCGGCCTTCCTCCTCCTTGAGGTTCAGCGTCAGCGACCGCTTGTTCCGGTGCAGGTTCTGGAAGTCCGAGGTCGCCCGCCCCGCGCCCAGCGCGCCGTCGGCCTCGAGACTGCTCGGCATCTCGATCTTGATGGCGTCCGCGCCCCAGTCGGCGAGCTGGCGCACGCAGGTCGGGCCGGCGCGCACGCGCGTTAGGTCCAGCACGCGGATATGGTCGAGCGCGGTCGAGGCCGGCTTGTGGGGCATCCCCATCCCCTCCCTGATGTTCTCGGTGCGCCCGTTGACAGGGCGGCATGGCCCGTCAGTTTAAGGAACGGCGTTGGCCACGCAACGGCCAACGATCAGGGAGGTGATTATGGACGGGACCCGCCGCCTCACCGTCAGCCCCCTCTCGGGCGCCCTCGGCGCCGAGGTGCGGGGCGTCGATCTCGCCTATCTGGAAGACGAGACCTTCGCCGCGCTCCATGAGGCGTTCCTCGCCCACCAGGTGCTGGTGTTCCGCGAGCAGCAGCTCTCCTCGGTGGACTACCTCGCGCTGGCGCGGCGCTTCGGCGAGCCGATCCCCTATCCCTTCGCCACGGGCCTCGAGGGCCATCCCGAGATCACCACGATCATCAAGGAGCCGCACCAGACCTCGAACTTCGGCGGCATGTGGCACTCCGACACGACCTACAAGGAGCGCCCGCCCAAGGCGACCATGCTGATGGCGATCGAGACCCCGGCCGCGGGCGGCGACACCATCTTCGCCTGCCAGTACCGGGCCTACGAGACGCTCTCGGATGGCATGAAGGGGATCCTGCGCGGGCTCCACGGCGTCTCGAGCTCGGCCAAGAACGCTGCGGCGCTGCGCGGCGCGCACCTCGCCACCGGCTCGATGCAGGCCGCCGAGAAGGCGCCGGAGGTGCTGACCGCCACCCACCCGGCCGTGCGCCGCCACCCGGAGACGGGCCGCCCCGCGCTCTTCGTCAACCGCTCGCACACGGTCGCCTTCGCCGAGCTGACGCCCGAGGAGAGCGCGCCAATCCTTGACTACCTCTTCGCCCACCAGATCCAGCCGGAGTTCACCGCCCGCGTCCGCTGGGCGCCGGGCACCGTGGTGATCTGGGACAACCGCTCGTCGCAGCACTGCGCCATCAACGACTATGACGGCCACCGCCGCGAGATGTGGCGGATCACGCTGGAGGGAGACGCGCCGGAGGCGGCGTAGGGCGGGTTCACCCCGCAGGTCAACCGCCATCGACCGCGCGCGGCGGGCTGAAGCGCGTTCTATTCCAGCTCCGCCTGAAGCGTCACCTGGATCGACCCCAGCGCCTTCGAGACCGGGCATTCGCGCTTGGCCTTCTCGGCCAGCTCCTCGAAGTCCGCCTCCTCTATCCCCGGCACCTTGGCGGCGAGCTCCAGCGCGCTCGAGGTGATGCCCTTGCCCGGCACCAGCTCGACGGTCGCCTTCGCCTCCAGCCGATCGGCCGGCGTGCCGTTCTCGGCCAGGAAGGCCGAGAGCTGCATGGCATAGCACCCGGCATGTGCCGCGGCGATCAGCTCCTCCGGGTTGGTGGCGGCGCTCGGGCTCTCGTCCTCGAAGCGCGAGGCGAAGGTGTAGCGGTGGCCGTGCAGCACGCCGCTCTGGCTCTCGACGGTGCCGCCGCCTTCCTTCAGGTCGCCCTGCCAGATGGCTGTCGCGTGGCGCTTCATGGGTGCTGCTCCTCGTTCGTGGTTCGCTTCCCGCGGCAGCTAGCGCGGGCCGCGCCGGCGGCAACTCCGGACGGCGCGGCCCGTCTGCCGCGGTGCACGTGGCGTCAGCGCGCCTGCGGGTGGCGGGCCGCCGCCGGCGGGAAGGCCAGCCGGCAGAGGCCCCAGAGAAAGACGCCGAACAGCGCATGCGGCACCAGCGCCGCGACGATCATCTGCGGCCCTATGGCGAGGCCTAGGAAGCCCCAGCCATTGATCGGGAAGAACACGACCAGCGCCACCGCCCAGAGCGCCAGCGCCAGCCCCAGTGCGTTCTTCAGGGTCAGCGCGTGGCGGGCGACGGCGACGAAGGCGACCGTCCAGAACGCCACATAGACGAGGTGGAACAGGAGCCCCACGGGCATCGGCAGCGGACCGCCCAGCACCGTCTCGGCGAAAGCGAGGCTCGGCGGCTGCGGAAAGGGCGCGACGCCGGCGAGGTTCGCCGGCACCATCACCGCCGAGAGCAACAGCCCGTTGGCGACGCCGATGCCGACGGCCTTGGCCCACTCGCGCGGGGAGAGGTCATGGATTCGCATGGCATTCCTCCGTGCTCGAGTTCGGGGGCAACGCCGGGCGCGGCGCGGAGGGTCCGGCGCCGCCCATCAAGAACGCGTGAGCCGCGAGGCTACCGTGCCCGCCGCGTCGCCAGCACCGCGGCCAGCCCCGCCCCGGCACAGGCCACGGCCACTGTCAGCACCAGGTCGTATCCACCGAGCTCCCAGACCAGCGCCGCCACCGTCGGGCCCACCGCGAAGCCCCCCATGAACGGGATCGCCAGCATCCCCGCGATGACGCCGAAGCGCCGGCGGCCCAGCACCTCGGCCGTCAGCACGGGCCGGACGATGCTCGCGGTACCGTAGCCCGCACCATGCAGCACCACGAACACCGCCACCAGCCAGGGCGCGACGCCCGCGAACAGCAGCGCGGTTGCCCCCAGCCCGAGGCCCAGATAGCACGAGAGCGCCGCGCCGAAGGTGCTCATCCAGCGCTCGGTCGACATCATCACGATCCGCCCGACCACCTGCATCGGCCCGATCATCGAGGCCGCCAGCACCGCCGTCCCCTCGGCCACCCCGCGGTCGGCGAGGATCGGCAGGAGATGCGCCAGGATCAGCCCGTGGACCAGCCCGATGGCCCCGTAGGCGAAGCCGAGCAGCCAGAAGGCCGGCCGCCGCGTCACCGCCTCGCGGCCGTCGGCCTCGCCGTTGTCCTGCGTCTCGGCCGGGGGCGCGCGGTGGCGCTCGAGCAGCCCCAGCCCCCAGAGCATCAGCGGGATGGCGATCAGGACGATGGCGGCGGCGAAGCACAGCACCGCACCGCGCCAGCCGAACAGCCCCGCGAGAAAATGCGCCGAGGGGAAGGAGACCGTCCCGGCGAACCCGGCGATCAGCGTCACCGCCGTGATCGCCTCGCGGGCCCGCGGGCCGACGGTGGTGGTAATGATGGCGAAGGCCGCCTCGTAGAGGCTGAGGGACATCGCCACGCCCAGCGCCAGCCAGACGGCGTAGAACTGCCACGGCTCGGTCGCCGCGCTCAGCGCCACCAGCAGCGCCGCGCCCGCCAGCGCGCCGCCGGGATGCACCACGCGCGCCAGCCCGCGGTCGATCAGCCGCCCCGCCAGCGGCGCCAGCAGCGCCGTCAGCACCAGCGACGCCGTGAACGCCCCCGAAAGCGTGGCCTTGGACCAGCCGAGGTCGCGCTCCCACCACGGCAGGAGCGCCGGGAACGAGTAGTACATCGCCGCCCACACGATCGTCTGCGCGACGGCGAGCGGCACCACGTCGCGCCTCAGCGAGCCGGCCACATCACGCTCCTGATGAAACCCCCGCATCTCCGCTAGCACGGCTTTACCGGGCATGGCAATTTGGCTAGGCGAGAGGCCGAGCCAAAAGGGAGCCCCCGTTGAGCGAGCCCGACAGCATCGTCCGCGACGCCGCGACCCGCATCTTCGCCGACCTCGCCGATCCGCAGGCGCTGAACGCGGCCGAGGGCGATGCCTGGAAGGCCCCGCTCTGGCAGGCGCTGGAGGAAGCCGGTCTCACCCTCGCCTGGGTCTCTGAGGCGCGGGGCGGGGCAGGGGCCGGGCTGGCGGAGGGCTTCGAGGTGTTGCGCGTCTCCGGCCACTACGCCGCCCCGGTCGCCATCGCCGAGACGCTGCTCGCGGGTCACTTCCTCGACGCCGCCGGCATCGACTGCCCCGCCGGGCCGCTCGCCTTCGCCACGGTCCGCCTCGGCGACAC
>JBEPXW010000108.1:0-6008 GCA_041641715.1 Pseudomonadota bacterium | reverse complement strand
CCCGGTGAGGACGGCGAAGCCGCGCCGCCGCCGGAACGGGCTCTTGCGGCGAACGGCGGCCGCGCGCGGCTCCTCTGGTGGCTGGCCGCGCTGGCGCTGGTGCTGGCCCTGCCTCTGATGCTGATCGGCCATTTCGCCGCCGAGCGGGGCGGCGCGCGCTCGGCCGCCGTCGAGTCCGTGCGCGCCGCCTGGGGCGGGCCGCAAACGCTGACCGGGCCGTTCCTGCTGGTGCCCGTCCGCGACGAGGCCGGCGGGGCAGCCGACCCGCTCGTCATTCTGCCCGGAATGCTTGAGGCCGAAACCGCGCTCGAGACCGAGATGCGGTGGGAGGGCGCGTTCGAGGCACTGGTCTACCGCAGCGAAAGCGAGATGCGCCTCGCGCTAGATCCGGACTCCGCGGCAGCTTTGGTCGAGCCCGGCGAGACGGCACGCTGGGGAGAGGCGGTGCTCGCCCTCGGCGTCAGCGACCCCCGTGCGCTCGGCCGGGCGCGGCTCTTGGGCGGGCCGGAGGCGGTCGAGTTCGACGCCGGCAGCGGCGTGGCGGCGATGCCCGGCATCCACGCGCCCATCGGCGACCCGCGCGGGCGCGGCGGGGCATGGGCGTTCATGCTCGAGCTCAAGGGCACGGACGCGCTCCGGATGACGCCCGTGGGTGGCTTGATGCTCTGGCGGGTGCACGCCAACTGGCCGCACCCCGTCTTCGAGGGCAACTTCGCTCCGACGCTCCACGAGATCGGCGCGGGCGGCTTCGTCGCCGAGTGGCGGGTGCCCGAGGTGGCCCACGCGCTGCCACGCGCCTTCCGGGGCACTGAGCCGCTCACCACGCTCGGAACGGCCGCCTTCGGCGTCAAGCTCGTCCAGCCGGTCGATCTCTACAGCACGGCCGAGCGGGCGGCGAAGTTCGGTCTCCTTCTGATCGTACTCACCTTCGGTACACTCTTCCTGATCGAGCGCTCGGCTAAGCGCGCCGCGCGGGTCGTGCACTACGCGCTGATCGGCGGCGCCCAATGCGCCTTCTTCCTGCTGCTGCTGGCGCTGGCCGAGCGGATCGGCTTCGGGCCGGCCTACGCGGTCGCCGCAGTCGCCACGGTGGCGCTTCTCACAGCGTACGCATGGCTCGGCCTGCGGCTCGGCCCGCGGGCCGGCTGGGTGACGCTGGCGCTGGCGCTGCTCTACGCGGTGATGTACCCGGTGCTGCTCGCCGAGGAATACGCGCTTCTCATGGCGGCGGTGCTGGCCTTCCTGGTGATCGCCGGGCTGATGTGGGGCACGAGCAGGCCGCGCCCGAACGGGCCGGAGGTGGGAGGGAAATGAGGGCCCGCGCCCCTCAGCGCCCGGCCGCCGGCAGCGCCCCGCGCGTGCGCTCCATCCAGGCGGCCGATTGCATCTCCGTAAGTCGCGAGGCGGTGCGAGCGAACTCGAAGGCGCCCTTGCCCTCGGTGTAGATTTCCTCGGGCGGCACGGCGGCCGAGCAGTAGAGGCGCGCCCGCGCCTCGTATAGGGCGTCGATCAGGGTGACGAAGCGGTGCGCCTCGTTGTTCTGCGCCCAGGTGAGCTGCGGGATGCGGTCGATGAAGACGACGCGGAAGCGCGCTGCGAGGGCGAGATAGTCCGAGGGGCCGAGGGGCCGCTCGCAGAGCGCCTCGAAGCTGGCGCGGGCGCAGTCCTCGGTGGCCCGGTCGAGGGGGATGCGCCGGCCGTGGACCGAAAGCGTGAGCGACGCCCCCGCCTCGCCGCCGGTCTCGCGCGCCCAGGCCGCATCCATGGCGGCGTCGGCCTCAGGCCCGAGGGGCGTGAAGTACGCGGGCGAGCCGCCCTCGAGGCCTTGGCGGTAGTCGCGCGGCGCGTCGAGCTCGACGAGGTCGACGCGGTCCTTGAGCATAGTGATGAAGGGCAGGAAGACCTGCCGGTTTAGCCCGTCCTTGTAGAGCTCGTCCGGGGGGCGGTTCGAGGTCGCGAGCACCACGACGCCGCGGGCGAACAGGGCCTCGAAGAGACGCCCTAGGATCATCGCGTCGGCCACGTCGGTGACGTGGAACTCGTCGAAGCAGAGCAGCCAGGCATGCTCGGCGACCTCCTCGGCGACGGGCTGGATCGGGTCCGTGACGTTGGATTCGCGCGCCGCGTGGAGGCCGGCCTGCACCTCCTGCATGAACGCGTGGAAGTGAACGCGACGTTTGCGGCGGACCGGCGCGGACTCGAAGAAAATGTCCATCAGCATGGACTTGCCCCGTCCCACACCGCCGTAGATGTAGACCCCGGCGAGGCGCTTGTCCGCCTTCGCCGCCTTGCGCCCGAAGCCGAACCAGCCGAGCGCGACCTGCTTGCCGGCGTGCGGGTCGTAGTCCTTCAGCCGCATGTGCAGGAGCTGGAGCTTTTCCACCGCCGCGGCCTGCGCCGGGTCGGCGTGGATCTCGCCCGCCTGGACGAGCTGGCGGTAACGGGGCATCGGCCCGTCGGTCATCGCGCGACGCTCCTGCCGGATGGAACTGGACAAGGCCGCCCCTGATTACATTTGTGATGGCGACGATCACAAGACTTGCTTTGACCGGGGGCGGAGGCCGCAGCATCGTCCCTACGGGACGAGCCCGCGGAAGAGCGAACCTGACGGTTGACACGGTCGCGCGCCGCGCGGCGGCGCGGATTGACGCCCCGGTGCGGGCCGGGGAGGATGCCGCGCGGGAGGAGCCGAACCGTTGACCACCTCGCGTGATACCGCCGTGATCGTCGCCGCCGGCGCGGTCGTCCTGGCGCTCTCCTTCGGCGCGCGGTCGATCTTCGGCATCGTGCTCGACCCGATGTCAACCGAGTACGGCTGGCCGCGCGAGACCTTCTCGATCTCGATCGCCGTGCAGAACCTCGTCTGGGGGCTTGCGCAGCCCTTCTTCGGCATGGTGGCGGACCGGATGGGGGACCGGCGCGCACTCTGGCTCGGCATGGGAGTCTACCTCGCCGGCATGGCGGTCTCGACGGTGGGCACCGAACCCTGGATGCAGCACCTCGGCGCGGGGGTCCTGGTCGGCATGGGAATTGCGGGGACCGGCTTCGGGCTGGTGCTCTCGGCGGTCGGGCGGCAGGCGCCCGAGCGCGACCGGCCCCGCATCATGGCGACCACCGCCGCGCTCGGCTCGCTCGGGCAGATGCTGATGCCGCTCCTCGCGGGCTGGATCACGGCGACATGGGGCTGGCAGGCGACGCTGGTGGTCATTGCACTGATCATGCTGCCGATGGCGGTCTGCATCCCCTTCCTTGGCCGCAAGGCGCCGGCCGAGGACGGCGCGCCGGAGCCCGACATCGCCACGCTGCCGCTGCTCGCCCACGCCTTCGGGCAGCCGAGCTACGTGCTGCTCATGTTCGGCTTCTTCGTCTGCGGCTTCCATGTCGGCTTCATGACCGCGCACCTGCCGCCTTACGTGGCGGAGGTCTGCGGCTCGGTCGCGCTCGGCGCGACGGCGCTGGCCATCGTAGGCGGGGCGAACATCGTCGGAACGTGGTTCTTCGGCTCGCTCGGCGGGCGCTACCCGAAGCCGTATGTGCTGTCCTCGATTTACGCCATGCGCTCGGTGGTGATCGCCGCCTTCATCCTGACGCCGCCGAGCCCCGTGACGGTGGTGATCTTCTCGGTCGTCGTCGGCCTCGCCTGGCTGCCCACGGTGCCGCTGACGAGTGCGCTGGTCGCGGCGATCTTCGGGCCGAAATACATGGGCACCCTCTACGGCATCGTCTTCCTCGCCCACCAGGTCGGCGCCTTCACCGGAGTCTGGATGGGCGGCCGGGTCTACGACCTCTACGGCAGCTACGACCTGCTCTGGTGGGCGGCGATCGGGCTCGGCGTGTTCTCTGCCGTCGTCCACCTGCCGGTGCGCGAGCGGCGGGTCCGGTTCGAGGCGGCCTGAGGGCCTCAGCCCTTCGCCGCCCAGGCCTCGATCTCGACAAGCATCCCCGGCTGGGCGAGGCCGTCAATGATCAGGAGCGTCGAGGGCGGCAGCACATCGTCGCCGATGACCTCCTGCCGCGCGGCTCGGTACTCCTCGATGCCGCGCGGGTCCGTGAGGTAGACCACCAGCTTGACCAGGTCCTCCCGCCCCATGCCCTGCGCGTCCAGGCAGGCGAGGATATTCCGGAAGGCCTGTGCGCTCTGGCCGCGAAAGCCCTCGACGAGATTGCCGGCGGGGTCGACGCCCACCTGGCCGGCGACTACCAGCCACACGGCGCCGGCCGGCACCTTCATAGTGTGGCTGTACTTGCCGAGCGGGGCATGCACAGAGTCCGGGTTGAGCGGCGTGTTCATGGCAGGACTCCCTCGCGTTTGCGGCCCAGCCTAGCCTGCGGCGCGTCCGGGCCCAAGCCTGTTTCTAGCGCACCACCAGGACCGAGCAGGGCGCGTGCAGAACCACGTGGGCGGCGTTCGAGCCGATCAGGTAGTCGGTGACGCGCGGGTTGTGCGAGGCCATCACCACGAGATCGATGCCGTGGGCCTGGATCGCCTCGATGATCCGGGTGCTGATCGAGCCGCCGACCTTGAAGATCCCGTCGACCTCGAGGCCGTCGGCGAGCGACTCGAGAAAGGCGTCGAAGGCCGGGCGGTACTCCTCCGGGTCGCGAACGAACTCGTTCCGCCAGGACGGGATTACCGTGAGAACGCTCAGGCGCGCGCCGTCGCGCCGGGCGATGTGGCGCGCCGCCTCGACGGCCTTCGCCGCGGAATCGGTGTCGGCGAGGTCGACGGGGACGAGGACATGGCTGTGCATGGAGGGCTCCCTGGACTCTGGCAGCACAGTGGCGCGCAGTATCGGCCGCCGCCTTGACCCGGATCAAGCCGCCACATGCGGCCCCGCCGGTTGACTTGGCGCCCTGGCGGAGCTAGATGCGAGCGGATTCCGGAAGTGGGGATGCTTCCGGTCCCGGACCGTCCGGGATCGCCGCCGGCCAGCGCGTTGCGCCCGCCGGCGCATTGGGTGTTTGGCCTCTCTTGGAGGGCGCATGTTCGAGAGCCTGCAGGAACGCCTCTCCGGCACGCTGGAGAAGCTGACGTCGAAGGGCGCGCTGACCGAGGCGGACGTGCAGGCTGCGCTCCGCGAGGTGCGCGTGGCGCTCCTGGAGGCCGACGTCTCGCTGCCGGTCGCCCGCGACTTCGTCAAGCAGGTTCAGGAGAAGGCGACCGGGCAGGCGATCCTGAAGTCGGTCACGCCGGGGCAGCAGGTCGTCAAGATCGTCCACGACGAGCTGAAGCGCGTGCTCGCGGGCGACGAGGAGGAGCCGGCGCGGCTCCGCATCGACACGCCGCCCGCCACCATCCTGATGGTCGGCCTGCAGGGCTCGGGCAAGACCACCACCACGGGCAAGCTCGCCAAGCGCCTCGCCGAGCGCGAGGGCAAGCGCGTTCTCATGGCCTCGCTCGACACCAACCGACCGGCGGCGATGGAGCAGCTCGCCATTCTCGGCGGCCAGATAGGAGTCGAGACACTGCCCATCGTCAAGGGCCAGACCGCCGTCGACATCGCCAAGCGGGCCAAGCAGCAGGCGACCCTCGGCGGCTACGACGTGGTGATGCTCGACACGGCCGGCCGCCTCCATGTCGACGACGCGCTGATGGCCGAGGTCGGCGCCGTGCGCGACGCGACCAAGCCGAACGAGACGCTGCTGGTGGTCGACGGCCTCACCGGCCAGGACGCGGTCAACGTCGCCAACGAGTTCGGCACCCGCGTCGGCATCACCGGCGTCATCCTGACGCGGATGGACGGCGACGCCCGCGGCGGCGCGGCGCTCTCCATGCGCGCGGTCACCGGCAAGCCGATCAAGTTCGTCGGCACCGGCGAGCGCCCGGACGCGCTCGAGGCGTTCCACGCCGAGCGGATCGCCGGGCGCATCCTCGGCATGGGCGACATCGTCTCCCTCGTCGAGAAGGCGCAGGAGACGATCGAGCAGCAGGAAGCCGAGCGCATGATGAAGCGGTTCCAGAAGGGCCGCTTCGACATGAACGACCTCAAGGGCCAGCTCGAGCAGAT
>JBEPXW010000107.1:0-6027 GCA_041641715.1 Pseudomonadota bacterium | reverse complement strand
GGCGCAACCCCTGGTCCCCGAGCCGCTTCGCCGGATGCAGCCCGGAGGTCCAGCGGATCGTCAGCGGCCACGCGCCGCCGAGCGGCAATCCCCGCCCCTCGGGCAGCATCACCTGCCAGGTCAGGTCGTCGCGCGCGAACGCCACCGGCGGGTCGCACGGCACGGGCGGGTCGAGCGCGTCGAGATCGTCCACCGCCACCGCCCAGGTGAGCAGCCGCGGCCCCGCCTCCAGCAGCGCCCGGATGTCCGGGTCGTCGAGCCCGAACCAGCGCGGCCGGTCGGGCGCCCGGCCCTCCGGGTCCACGGCGATCACCTCGAGATAGCAGTCGCCGAGCCCCCAGAGCGCGTTGTGCGTGCCCATCCGCGCGTGGCGCCCGCCGCCGCCGGAGGGCACGCCCAGCCGCTCCTCGACCCAGAGCCGCCCCGCCTCGAGCTCCATCGCGCCCACCACCAGGTGATCGAGCCGGATCGCCGTCATGCCTGTTTCCTCCCCGTCCCGTTCAAATTTCCGTGTTTCCGCCGAGTCGCCGCCCGAGGTTACTCTCTCCGCGCCAACACCGAAGGGGATTCACGAATGCCATTCCGCACCCTTGCCGCCGCGGCGCTCGCCGCCACGCTCGCCCTGCCCGCGTCCGCGCAGGACGCCACCCGCGAGATCACCAACATCGCGGGCGACGTCTGGCGCTTCCAGAACAATTTTCACTACTCGGTCTTCGTGGTCACGGCGGACGGCATCGTCGTCACCGACCCGATCAACGCGGAGGCCGCCGCCTGGCTCGAGGCCGAGATCGAGAACCGCTTCGACGGCCCGGTCCGCGCCCTCGTCTGGAGCCACAGCCACGCCGACCACGCCTCCGGCGGCGCGGTGTTCGACGACACCGCCATCACCATCGCCCAGGCCGCCGCGCCCGAGGCGATCGACGGCGTCCCCGTCCAAGTCCGGTTCGCCGAGCGCATGAGCTTCGAGCTCGGCGCGCACACGTTCGAGCTCACCAATCTCGGCCCCGGCCACGGGACGGACATGCTGGCGATGGTGGTGCGCCCGGAGAACGTGGCCTTCGTGGTCGACGTGGTGAACCCGGGCCGGCTGCCCTACCGCAACTTCCCCGGCGCCGACATCGACGGCCTGATCGACCAGATCCGCGCGGTCGAGGCCCTCGACTTCGAGATCCTCGCCCCCGGCCACTCCCGCCTCGGCGACAAGGCGGACGCCACCGCCGACCGAGAGTACATCGAGTGGCTCCGCGACGCGGTCGCCGCCGAGCTGCGCGCGGGCCGGACGGTGGAGGAGATCGTCGCCGGGCTCGACACCAGCGCCTATGCCGACCGGGGCAACTACGACCAGTGGCGCGACCTGAACATCCAGGGCATGGCCCGCTGGCTGAGGGAGAGCGGCACGGTCGAGTGACGGCGGCGGACGGGGTCGCGGATTTTGTCGCTCCTACGGCGCCCGAACGTCGCTCTTAAGAGGCGCACTCTTATAACTCTTATATAAGAGTTGCCCGCGCGTTAACCCTGTCCGGTGACGCGGCGTTAACCGCGTCACCCCTTCCGCCGTCTCTCGCGCATGGCGAGCAGCCTCAGCCTCAGCGCGTTGATCCGGATGAACCCCTCGGCGTCCTTCTGGTCATAGGCGCCGCGGTCGTCCTCGAAGGTAACGTGGCTCTCGGAGTAGAGCGAATCTTCTGACGACCTGCCAACAACCTGCGCCAACCCCTTGTAAAGCTTGACCTTAACGGTGCCGTTTACCGGCTCCTGGCTGCGGTCGATCAGCGCCTGCAGCATCTCCCGCTCCGGGCTGAACCAGTAGCCGTTGTAGATCAGCTCGGCATAGCGCGGCATCAGCTCGTCCTTGAGATGCGCCGCCCCGCGGTCCAGCGTCACCGACTCGATCCCGCGATGCGCCGCCAGCAGGACGGTCCCGCCGGGCGTCTCATACACCCCCCGCGACTTCATGCCGACATAGCGGTTCTCGACGAGGTCGATGCGCCCGATGCCGTGCCGGCCGCCGTACTCGTTCAGCGTCGCGAGCAGCTCCGCCGGGCTCATCCGCCGCCCGTCGATGGCCACCGGGTCGCCTTTTTCGAAAGCGATCTCAATGACTTCCGGAGTATCGGGGGCGTCCTCCGGATCGACCGTGCGCTGGTAGACATAGTCCGGCGCGGCCTCCGCCGGGTCCTCCAGCACCTTGCCCTCCGACGAGGTGTGCAGGAGGTTCGCGTCCACCGAGAACGGCGCCTCGCCGCGCTTGTCGCGGGGCACGGGCACCTGGTGCGCCTCCGCCCACTCGATCAGCCGCGTCCGGCTGGTCAGATCCCACTCGCGCCAGGGCGCGATGATTTTGATATCCGGATCCAGGGCATAAGCGGCCAACTCGAAGCGCACCTGGTCGTTGCCCTTGCCGGTCGCCCCGTGGGCGATGGCGTCCGCCCCGGTCTCGCGGGCGATCTCGACCATGCGCTTCGAGATCAGCGGCCGCGCGATCGAGGTGCCGAGGAGATAGAGCCCCTCGTAGACAGCGTTGGCCCGGAACATCGGGAAGACGAAGTCGCGGACGAACTCCTCGCGCAGGTCTTCTATGTAGATATTCCCAGGGGTTATGCCCAGAAGCTCAGCCTTCTTGCGCGCCGGCTCCAGCTCCTCGCCCTGGCCGAGATCGGCGGTGAAGGTGACCACCTCGCAGTCGTAGGTCACCCGCAGCCATTTCAGGATGATCGAGGTGTCGAGCCCGCCGGAATAGGCGAGGACGACCTTCTTCGGACCGGACATCGCGGCGCTCCCCCGGGGCGTTGCTCACTCGGGGCGCGGTCTAAGGGCAAAAGCGCCCCGCGGCAAGCGGGCGCAGCCACGAGAGACTAGGCTGAGCGCTCCGAAGATGGTAAAAACAGGTTGGGTAGCGTAACCGGGAAACCGGAAGAGGTGGAGCGTGAGGTCGTATCATCCTCCCGATTGGGAGCCGATTCCGATTATCGACAAGTGGCTTGCCGAGGTTGGCACACCAGTCATGGTGGCCGCCCCGACGGTGTTGATTGGCCTGGCCGTGGTCGCGGTGATCTGGATCCTGCGGCGGCGCTGGGCGACACGGGGTGCCAGTGTCGACCCCGCGCCGCGCGTCGACCGCCCCGAGGTGCATGACCCGGGCGGCGCCGCGGCCGGGGGGCACTGACGGCAACCCGCCGATCGACGGTCACGGATGGCGCATTGCGCCGGGGCGCTAGAGGTTTAGCGCCGCCCGGAACCGCCGCGCGATCACCGCGCCGTCCTTCTCCGGCAGCGCCCAGGGCTCCTCGGTCAGCGCGATCTTGGCCACGGCGAAGCTCGGCCCCGGCGCCCGGAACACGAGCTCGGACAGCGCATCGAGCTGCTCCATCGCCGTCACCGTCAGCGTCTCCGCGATGCCCGCGCCGCGCGCCATGGCGCAGAGGTCGGTGCCGATGCCGGTGAGACCGGGCTGGCGGCCGGTCTCGCCGAAGCTCTCGTTGTCGAGGACCAGGATGGCGAGGTTCGCCGGCGCCTCCGCACCGACGACGGAGAGGCTGCCGAGTCCCATCATCATCTCGCCGTCGCCGGTCAGCGCCAGCACCCGGCGGTCGGGCTGCGCCAGGGCGACGCCCAGCGCGGTCGGCACGCAGAGCCCCATGCCGCCCCAGGAATAGAGGTACTCGGGCGAATCGCCCGCCGCCCGGCAGTCCCAGGTCGGGCTGCCGAGGCCGGGCACCACCAGCGCCCCCTCGCGGCGCGCCAGGAGCGCCGAGACCAGCTCGCGGCGGCGGATGCGGTTGGACTCGCTCATTTGCCGAACCCCTTTGCCCCGATGACCCGCTGCCCGACCAGCACCGCGCAGGCGAAATCGCCGTTGAAGGCGAGGTCGGCGGCGGCCGCGAACGTCTCGCCGACCTCCGCCCCGCGGTCCACGGGGAAGCACTTCACGCCCATCGCCTCCAGCACCGCCGGCGTGGCCTGGCCCATGGGCACCTGCCAGGGATTGAACTCGCCCCACTGGCCGCGCATGGTCACCAGCATCAGGCAGGGCGCGCGCAGCGTCGCGGCGTAGCCGAGCGCGTTGATGCAGTTGCCGACGCCCGAGGACTGCAAGGCCATCATCGCGCGCCCGCCGCCGAGCCAGAGGCCGGCGACGAGGCCGACCCCCTCCTCCTCGGTCGTCAGGGTCACGACGCGCGTGCCGGCGTCCTCGTGGCAGAGGTTGAGAAGGCGGGTCAGCCCGCCGTCCGGCACGGTCGCCACCGTGCCGATATCGCGCGCCTTCATCGCCGCGAAGACGTCCTCCGACCAGTGCTTTTCGGCCATCTCTCCCCCGTCAGACCCCCGTCAGACCCCCGTCAGACCCCCGTCAGACCCCTCGGCTCGCGCGGAGGCTAGCCGGGCGTAGCACGGACGACAAGCGGTGCCGCGGCTCCATCACACACGCGATGGCGGGGCGGGCGGCGGCCCACGGATCGTCACTGGTCGCTACGCGCACGAGAGGGCGCGCGCCCATTCTTACGGCTCCGCCAACCCCGCCGGCTCCGCCAACCCCGCCGCCTGCCGCAGTGGCGGCGCGCAGGCGGGTCGGCCCGGCGCCTCCGACAGCACCCAGTCGGCCACGTCGCGCCAGACCCGCTCGGCCTGGAAGTCGCGGAAGACCAGGTGCCAGCCATCCGGGTAGGTGACGGTCCGATTCGGCGCGTCGACCCGGGCGAAGACCCGGCGGACGCTGGCGTTCGGCACGATCTCGTCCTTCTCGCCGAGCAGCAGGAGCGAGGGCAGCGAGACGCGCCCGGCCGCCTCCTCGGCCAGGTCGGCCAGGCGGACGAGGCCGTAGAGCTCGCGCGCGCTCGGCGGGCTGAGATAATGCGGGTCGCGACCGAGGGCACGGAGAAGCGGGATGTTGTCCGTCGCCTGGATCTGCACCACGCCCTCGCCGCTGAAGCGCCGGTCCGGCACCACCGCGGCCGCGGCCCAGGCGAGCAGGCGGTACGCCGGGTTCATCTCCTCCCCGCCCCAGATCGCCGGGGTTGCGAGGACGAGGCCGTCCGCCGTCAGCCCCTCCCCGGCCGCGGCCAGCGTGACGCCGCCGCCCATGGAGTGGCCGACCACGACCAGCGGCAGGCAGGGATGCCGCGCACGGATCTCCCCGGCGATGGCACGCAGGTCGGCGATCAGCGTCCCGGCGCCCGGCCAGTGACCGTGGGAGGCGTTGCGGCCGAAGCCGCGCTGGTCGTAGGCGTATGTCGCGATCCCCCGGGAGGTCCAGTGCTCGGCGGCGGGCTCGAAGGTGCTCGGCCCGTAGTCGCCGAAGCCGTGGACTCCGAGGATCACGGCGCGGGCCGAGCCCTCGACCTCCCACCGCGAGAGGGCAAGCGGCGTCCCGTTCGTGCCCTCGACGTAGGTTTCAGGCGCCTCGCCCTCGGGCGCCGGCAGCGCCCCGCCAACGGCGCAGGCGGAGAGCGCGAGGAGCGCCAGCGCGCTCAGCCCAGCAATCGCGCGATTTCGCCCTTGAGCCACGGCAGCACCTCCTCGGCGAACCAGGGGTTTTTCTTCAGCCAGCCCGTGTTGCGCCAGCTCGGATGGGGCAGCGGGACCATCGCCGGCGCGTGGGCGCGCCAGCCGGCGACGGTCTCGGTTACGCTGCGCCCCCGCGCGCCGCCCAGATGCCAGGCCTGCGCGTAGCCGCCGACGAGAAGCGTCAGCTCCACCCGCGGCAGCTCGGCCATGACCGCGGCGCGCCATGTGCGGGCGCAGACCGCGGGCGGCGGCAGGTCGGATCCCTTCGAATCGTATCCCGGGAAGCAGAAGGCCATCGGCACGACGGCGACGCGGCTCTCATCGTAGAAGGTGGCGCGGTCGATGCCCATCCAGTCGCGCAGCCGGTCGCCGGATGGATCATCGAAGGGCAGCCCGCTGGCGTGGACCCGCGCGCCGGGCGCCTGCCCCGCGACGAGAATCCGCGCCGTCGGCGCGGCGTGCAGGACCGGGCGCGGCGCGTGGGCCGTCGCCGTCGCCGCGAAGCGGTCGGCGCAGAGCCGG
>JBEPXW010000106.1:0-6043 GCA_041641715.1 Pseudomonadota bacterium | reverse complement strand
ATGCCGCTCTCGTTCCTCTCGGGCACCTTCTACTCGATCTCGGTGCTGCCCGAGCCCTTCCTCTCGCTAAGCCACGTCAACCCGTTCTTTTACCTGATCGACGGCTTCCGCTACGGCGTGGCCGGCATCTCGGACGCCGTGCCGGCGCTCGGCCTCGCCGCCACCCTGGCGGTGAACGCCGCGCTCGGCTGGGTCGCCTGGCAGTGGCTCCGGCGCGGCTACCGGCTGAAAAGCTGACGCGCGCTACTCGGCATCGCAGGGCTTGATCGTGAGACCGTCCGGCAGCCTGGTCTCGGCGTCGCCGCAGGACCGGTCGAGGCGGCGCTGGTCGAGGCTGCGCGCGCCGGTGAGGTCGGCCCCGGAGAAGTCGGTGCGCCGGAGATGCGCCCGGTAGAACTCGACGTCGCGGAGATCCGCGCCGCTGAGGTCGGCGCTGGCGAGGCTGACGCCGGTCAGGTCGGCGCCGCGGAAGTTGGCGCCGTGCGCCTCGACACGGTCGAGGTCGGCATAGGGCAGCCGCGCCCCGGAAAGGTCGGCCCCCTCCAGAACGGCCCGCTCGAGGTCCGCCTCGTCGAGCTTGGCGTCGCGGAACACGGCCCGCGCAGCACTGGCGCGGCGCAGGAAGGCGCTGCGCATGTCCGCATTCGCGAAGTCCGCCCCGGTGAGCACGACCTCGCCGAAATCCGCCGAGCGCAGGTCGGCCCCGGCGAAGCGCGCGCCCGCGGCCTCGGACTTCTCGAGATCGACGCCGCGCATGGAGGCGCGGGAGAAATCCGCGCCCGAGACGTTGGCGCGCTCCATCTCGGCCCGCTGCAGGTCGCCGCGCTGGAAGTTCGCCCCGGGGAGCTTGGCTTTCTTGAGATCCGCCTCACGCAGGTTGGCGCCCGAAAGGTCGGCGTCCGGCAGGCTGACGCCCCGCATTTCCGCCAGGTTGAGGTCGCAGCCGGGGCAGCCGCCCTCGGCGGCGATCTCGTCCGGCGTCGGGGTCTGGGCCGCGGCCCCGCCGGCACCCGCCGCCACGATCGTCAGCATTGCAATCAATCCTGCCCTCACGATGGCCTCCCTTACGCAATCAACCGGCGCGCGCCTGTCGCCCGGCCAATGCCGCACTATAGGAGAGGATGGCGCGCGGCGCGAGCGCGGCAAGAGGCGCGGCGGCGCCGGGAAGCATCACGCCAGCAGCCCCGGCGCCGCGCGCAGGTGGCCGTGCACGATGCCGCGCCAGTTCCTGAGCGGCGAATCCGCCAGCGTGGCGAAGACCGGGTGCGCCCGGTCGAGCGCCCCGAAGCGGGCCAGGAGCGCGGCGATCACCGCCTCGGCGCCGCGGCCGGCGCCATCGTCGATCTTCACCGCAATGCCGAGGCCGCGCGTCGGCAGGAGAGCGACGAACACACCTTCGGCCCCCGACTTCACCACCGCCCGGCGCTCGCAGGCGCGTAGGAGCCCGGTGACCGCGCTCCCCTCGCCCGCGACGAGCGCGGGGTGCGCCAGCATGGCCTCGACGAGGCGGCGACCGGCGCGACCCCGCGTCTCCCCGAGGCTGCGCTCAGGGTCCGCCAAGCGCGCCGTCGCGGTGGCGAGGCCGCCCAGCGAGAGGGCGAAGTTCGGCGCCGAGCAGCCGTCGACGGCCATGCCTGCGACGGGCTCGCCGGAAAGCTCCTCGGTGACCCGGCGCACCGCATCCTGCACCGGGTGGGCGGGGTCAACGTATTCGGAACCGCCGCCCAGCCGGCGGCCGAGCGTGAGAAAGCCGCAGTGCTTGCCCGAACAGTTATTGTGAAGCTGCCCCGGCGCGACCCCGCGCCTCGCGAGCGCGAATCGCGCATCCGGGTCGTTCGGGGGGTGCGCGCCGCAGCGCAGGTCCCCCTCGTCGAGGCCCAGCCCGGCCAGCCAGCGCGCCGCGAGGCGTGTGTGCATCTCCGCGCCCCGGTGCGAGGCGCAGGCGAGCGCGAGGTGCTCCGGCCCCAACCCGGCCGCGTCCGCCGCGCCGCTCTCGACCAGCGGCAGCGCCTGGATCATCTTTGCGGCCGAGCGCGGCAGGACGATGCGCGCCGGGTCGCCCCAGGCCTCGACGATTGTGCCGTCGGCCGCGGCGACCACCGCCGCGCCGCGATGGGCCGCCTCGCATATCCCGCCCCGCCGGTTCTCGGCGAGCACCGGGCTCGCCTTGCCCTCGCCCGTCTCGGTCATGCTGCCCGCTCTCCTTCGCCTCCGGCGGAATTTTCCTTCCGCCCCGGGGTGGAATTGTCAGTGCCGGATAAAGTATGCTTTACAAAAGAACGTTACGCACACCGTTGCGAAACCGGACCGGCGGGCGTCAAGATCCGTGTCCAACCATTACTGTGAGGCGAGCATGAGCAGAATCTGGAAAGCAGGCACGATCGCGTTGCTGGCCGGCCTCGCGGTCGGCGCAGCGGCCCACGGGCCGGCCGGCGCGCAGGTCCAGCAGAGCGTCGCGTCCGAGCAGGACTGGTCGATCTTCGAGGCCTCGGCCAACGGCAGCAAGGTCTGCTGGATTGCGTC
Source organism: Pseudomonadota bacterium (assembly GCA_041641715.1). Lineage (GTDB taxonomy): Bacteria > Pseudomonadota > Alphaproteobacteria > Rhodobacterales > Rhodobacteraceae > Thermohalobaculum. The sequence continues at coordinate 3,520 of JBEPXW010000106.1, read as the reverse complement.
GCAGCCGACCAAGAGCGCGGCCTACCGCGGCGGCAAGGCGGTCCAGGTACGCCGCGGTGACATCTTCCTGATGGTCTCGATCCGGCCCGGCGACGGAGTGAAGAACGAGGTCTCGTTCATCAGTGGCTACCCTTTCAAGAAGGGCTCGGAGGTCGAGACCTCGGTCGGCGGCAAGGACTTCGAGATGTTCACCGAGGGCGAAAACGCCTGGGCACCCTCCTCCTCGGACGACCAGGCGATCGTCGACGCCTTCCGCGCCGGCGCCACCGCCGAGGTCGAGGGCGTATCCTCGCGCGGCACCACGACCGTCGACACCTTCTCGCTGATGGGCTTCACCGCGGCGCTAGACAAGGCCTCCGACCTCTGCGGCTAGCCCCGCTGGCCCGCGCGCCGGCGGCATGGTAAGGGCTGCGGCCTTCCCCGCGCGGGGGAGGCCGAGTATCTTTGGCCCGATGGCGAGAGACGGAACCACGCGATGACCGAGACGCCGACACGCAACGCCGGGCGCCGGGCCCTGCAGCCCGATTTCGCCGTCCTGCCCCGCGGGCAGGCGGCCGGCGGGCGCATCAACCTCGTCGGCCTCACGCGCGAGGCGCTCGCCGCGGCGCTGGTCGAGGCGGGCACGCCCGCCCCCCGGGCGCGGATGCGCGCGAGCCAGCTCTGGCAGTGGATCTACCAGCGCGGCATCACCGACTTCGCGGCGATGACCAATCTCGCCAAGGACTACCGCGCCATGCTCGCCGAGCGGTTCGAGATCGCGCGGCCCGAGCTCGTCTCCCGCCACATCTCGACGGACGGCACCCGGAAATACCTCCTGCGTCTCGCCGGCGGCCACGAGGTCGAGGCGGTCTACATCCCCGAAGAGGACCGGGGCACGCTCTGCGTCTCCTCCCAGGTCGGCTGCACGCTCACCTGCAGCTTCTGCCACACAGGCACGCAGCGGCTCGTTAGGAACCTGACGGCGGGCGAGATCGTCGGCCAGATCCTCGTCGCCCGCGACGACCTCGACGAGTGGCCCCGCCCCGGCGAGCGCCCGCCCGAGCGGCGCCTCGTCTCGAACATCGTGCTCATGGGCATGGGCGAGCCGCTCTACAACTTCGAGGCCGTGCGCGACGCCACGCGCATCGCCATGGACGGAGAGGGGTTGAGCCTCTCGCGGCGGCGGATCACGCTCTCGACCTCCGGCGTCGTGCCGATGATCCCGCGCGCCGGCGAGGAGATCGGCACGCTGCTCGCCATCTCGCTCCACGCCACCACCGACGAGGTGCGCAACGAGCTGGTGCCGATCAACCGCAAGTGGCCGATCGCCGAGCTGCTGGAGGCCTGCCGCCAGTACCGCCGCCTCTCGAACGCCGAGCGGGTGACCTTCGAGTACGTCATGCTGAAGGACGTGAACGACTCGGACGCCGACGCGAAGCGCCTCGTGCGGCTCCTGGCCGGCATCCCTTCCAAGGTGAACCTGATCCCCTTCAACCCCTGGCCCGGCGCGCCCTACGAGCGCAGCTCCTGGGACCGCATCGAGAGCTTCGCCGAGATCGTCAACCGCGCCGGCTACGCCAGCCCGGTCCGCACGCCGCGCGGCGAGGACATCATGGCCGCCTGCGGCCAGCTCAAGTCCGAGACCGAGCGCGGCCGCAAGCGCGCCGCCGAGATCGCGGCGGAGGTGCAGGCGGGCTGATGCCGCTCCCGAACCGCGTCACGCCCTTCGGCGAGATCGTCGCCGAGCCGTGGCGCGGGACGCTCATGGGCAACCGCGGCATCCTGCACGACGAGGCGCGCCGGCTGGGGCGCGCCCGCTGGCGGCACAAGGCGTGGATCGCCTGCGCTCTCGCCTTCCGCGGTCGCAAGCGCGCGCCGATGATGCCGGGGCGTTACACCGAGCTCTTCTTCTGGGACGAGGCCTGCGCGCTCGCGGCCGGCCACCGACCCTGCTGGGAGTGCCGCCGGGCCGATGCGCGGCGCTTCCGCGAGGCGTGGGACGCGGCAAGCCTTCCCGGCGAGAACGCGGCCGGGATGGACCGCGCACTCCACGCCGCCCGCGTCACCCGGACCCGGCGCCAGGTCACCCACGAGGCGGAACTGGCGGCGCTCCCCGACGGGACCTTGCTGACCAAATCGGACGCGCCGGACACCCCGCTGCTGCGATGGCGGGGCCGCCTCTGGCGCTGGTCGGGGGAGGGCTACGCGGATGCGGGACCCACGGGCGCCGGAACGGTCCGTGTCCTGACACCGACGCCCACGGTCTCCGTGCTGCGCGCAGGCTACGTGCCGGCGGTTCGCCTGCCCGGCTAGATGTTCTCCGCGCGCGGCATCCCCATGACGTGGTAGCCGCCATCGACGTAGATGACGTCCCCCGTGGTCGCCGCGCCGAGGTCCGAGAGCAGGTACACCGCCGCGCCGCCGATGTCGTCCTGGGTGGCGTTGCGATGCAGGGGCGCGTTCTCCTCGGAGGCCTTGAACACCTTGCGCGCGCCGCCGATGGCCGAGCCCGCGAGCGTGCGCATGGGCCCCGGGCTGATCGCGTTCACCCGCACCCCCTGCGTGCCGAGGTCGTTGGCGAGATAGCGCACGCTGGCCTCGAGCGCCGCCTTGGCCACGCCCATAACGTTGTAGTTCGGGACCACGCGCTGCGAGCCGAGGAAGGTCATGGTGACGCAGGAGCCGCCCTCGGGCATCAGCGCCGCCGCCCGGCGCGTCAGGTCGACGAAGGAGTAGCAGGAGATGTCCATCGTGTTCAGGAAATTTTCCCGCGTGGTGTCGGCGAAGCGCCCGTTGAGCTGCGCCTTGTCGGAATAGGCGATGGCGTGGACGAGGAAGTCCATCGTCCCCCATTTCCCGGCGATCTCCGCGAAGGCCGCGTCGAGGCTGGCCTCGTCCGCCACGTCGGCGTGCATGACCAGGGGCGAATCGACGCTCTCGGCCAGCGGCCGCACCCGCTGCTCGTACATCTCCCCCTGGTAGGTGAAGGCGAGCTCCGCCCCGTGCGCGTGCAGGACCTTGGCCACGCCCCAGGCGATGGAGTGGTGGTTCGCGACCCCCATGACGAGGCCGCGCTTGCCGTCCATGATTCCGCTCATCCCCTCACCCGTGGTAGCGGCTCAGCGCCAGCGTGCAGTTCGTGCCTCCGAAGCCGAAGCTGTTCGAGATCACCGTGTCGAGGCCGGCGTCGTCGATCCGCGCCGTGACCACCGGCGCGCCCTCGAAGGCCGGGTCCAGCGTCTCGACGTTGGCGCTCGCGGCGATGAAGTCGCCCTGGAGCATCAAGAGGCAGTAGATCGCCTCCTGCACGCCGGTCGCGCCGAGGCTGTGGCCGGTGAGCGACTTGGTCGACGAGAAGCGCGGCGCCTCCGCCCCGAACACCTCGCGGATCGCGCCCACCTCGCGCTCGTCGCCGACGGGCGTCGAGGTGCCGTGGGTGTTGATGTAGTCCACCTTGCGGTCGCCCAGGGGCTCGATCGCCTGACGCATGCAGCGCACCGCCCCCTCGCCCGAGGGCTGCACCATGTCGAAGCCGTCCGAG
>JBEPXW010000105.1:1323-6083 GCA_041641715.1 Pseudomonadota bacterium | reverse complement strand
AACCCGGCCGAGGCGCACCCGGTGTCGTTGCTTCACCTGCTGAAGGCGAAGGAGGAGAACAACGCGCCGCTGATCGTGCTTGACCCGCGTTTCACGCGCACGGCGGCCCACGCCGACGAGTACGTGCGGTTCCGCCCGGGCTCGGACGTGGCGCTGATCTGGGGCATCCTCTGGCACATCTTCGAGAACGGGTGGGAGGACAAGGAGTTCATCCGCACCCGGGTCTGGGGCATGGACCAGATCCGCGAGGAGGTCCGAAAGTGGACCCCCGAGGAGGTCGAGCGCGTCACCGGCACGCCGGGCTCGCAGCTCGAGCGCGTCGCGCGCACCATGGTGGAGAACCGTCCGGGCACCGTGATCTGGTGCATGGGCGGCACCCAGCACACCAACGGCAACAACAACACCCGGGCCTACTGCATCCTGCAGCTGGCGCTCGGCAACATGGGCGCACAGGGCGGCGGCACCAACATCTTCCGCGGCCACGACAACGTCCAGGGCGCGACCGACCTCGGCGTGCTCAGCCACACGCTGCCCGGCTATTATGGCCTTTCGGCCGGCGCCTGGGCGCACTGGGCGCGCGTGTGGGAGGAGGACCTCGACTGGCTGAAGGGGCAGTTCGCGACCATCAAGGGCAAGGATGGCAAGGACAAGGCCCTAATGAACGAGGCCGGCATCCCGGTCAGCCGCTGGGTGGATGGCGTGCTCGAGGCCAAGGAGAACATGACCCAGGCCGACAACCTGCGGGCCATGGTCTTCTGGGGCCACGCGCCGAACAGCCAGACCCGCGGGCCGGAGATGAAGAAGGCCTTCGAGAAGCTGGACCTCCTGGTGGTCATCGATCCGTACCCGACCGTGTCGGCGGTGCTGCCGGACCGGGACGACGGCATCTATCTGCTGCCGGCCGCGACGCAGTTCGAGACTTACGGCTCGGTCACTGCGTCGAACCGGTCGCTGCAGTGGCGTGAAACCGTCGTCAAGCCGGTCTTCGAGTCGCTCCCCGACCACACCATCATGGCGAAGTTCGCCAAGAAGTTCGGCTTCGCCGACCGGTTCCTCCGCAATATCCAGGTGGACCCGGAGACCGATGAGCCGCTGGTCGAGGACATCACGCGGGAGTTCAACCGCGGCATGTGGACGATCGGCTACACCGGTCAGTCGCCGGAGCGGCTGAGGGCCCACATGGCCAACCAGCACACCTTCGACAAGACCACGCTGCTGGCGGTCGGCGGCCCGGCGGACGGCGACTACTACGGCCTGCCGTGGCCGAGCTGGGGCACCCCCGAGATGAAGCATCCCGGGACGCCTGTGCTCTACGACATGTCCAAGCCGGTCTCGAAGGGCGGCCTCACCTTCCGCGCCCGCTTCGGCGTCGAGCGGAACGGCGAGAACCTGCTGGCCGAGGGCGTCTACAGTAAGGGCTCGGAGATCGAGGACGGGTACCCCGAGTTCACCATGGCGATGCTCAAGGAGCTCGGCTGGGACAAGGATCTCACCGAGGACGAGCTGAGCGTGATCGAGGGGATCGCCGGCGACAACACCAACTGGAAGACCGACCTCTCGGGCGGCATCCAGCGGGTGGCGATCAAGCACGAGTGTGCGCCCTTCGGCAACGCCAAGGCGCGGACGGTGGTCTGGAACTTCCCCGACCCGATCCCGCTCCACCGCGAGCCGCTCTACACGCCGCGGCGTGATCTGGTTGCGGACTACCCGACCTATGACGACCGGCATGCCTACCGGCTGCCGACCCTCTACGCCTCGATCCAGAAGCAGGACTTCTCGAAGGACTACCCGCTTATCCTCACCTCCGGCCGGCTGGTCGAGTACGAGGGCGGCGGCGAGGAGACCCGCTCCAACCCGTGGCTCGCCGAGCTCCAGCAGGAGATGTTCGCGGAGATCAACCCGTTCGACGCGAACGGGATGGGCATCCGCAACGGCGAGCAGATCTGGGTCGAGGGCCCCGAGGGCGGCAAGGTGAAGGTCGCCGCCATGGTCACCGAAAGGGTGGGCCGCGGCGTCGTCTTCATGCCGTTCCACTTCGGCGGGCACTTCCAGGGTGAGGACCTCAGGCACAAGTATCCCGAGGGCACCGACCCCTACGTGCTCGGCGAGAGCTCCAACACCGCGCAGACGTATGGCTACGACTCCGTGACGCAGATGCAGGAGACGAAGACCACGCTCTGCAAGGTCATGAAGGCCTGAGGGAGGAAACCAGATGGCACGGATGAAGTTCCTCTGTGACGCCGAGCGTTGCATCGAGTGCAACGCCTGCGTCACGGCCTGCAAGAACGAGCACGAGGTGCCGTGGGGCGTGAACCGCCGCCGGGTTGTCACGATCAGTGACGGCGTGCCCGGCGAGCGGTCGATCTCGGTGGCGTGCATGCACTGCTCGGACGCGCCTTGCATGGCGGTCTGCCCCGTCGACTGTTTCTACCAGACGTCGGACGGCGTGGTGCTGCATTCCAAGGACCTCTGCATCGGATGCGGCTACTGCTTCTACGCGTGTCCCTTCGGGGCGCCGCAGTATCCGCAGGCGGGCAACTTCGGCAGCCGCGGCAAGATGGACAAGTGCACCTTCTGCGCCGGCGGCCCCGAGGAGGACCACAGCCAGGCCGAGTTCCAGAAGTACGGCCGCAACCGTATCGCCGAGGGCAAGCTTCCGCTCTGCGCGGAGATGTGCTCGACGAAGGCGCTGCTCGCGGGTGACGGCGACGACGTTGCCGACATTTACCGCGAGCGGGTGGTGGCCCGCGGCTTCGGCACCGGCGCTTGGGGCTGGGGCACCGCCTACCAGCGCAAGGGCAGCTGAGGCCCGCACGGCCTCGGCCGTGAGTGATGGCCCGCCCGGGGGACACTCCGGGTGGGCGCATCTGCCGGATATTCTGAAGGAGGTTCCGCGATGAGCGTGCGGCGGCGCGGTCTGATTGTCGGCCTGTTGGCGATCGCCCTCGCGATCCCGGTCTTTCTCGGCAGCCTCGCGCAGTTCGGGCTGGTGATCGACCAGGCCTGGGCGCAGTCCTCTGTGCGTCCGCCGGAGAACGCGGTGCAGAACGTCCGCCCGCCCGCCGACCAGCCGACAGACGCGCCGAGCCAACCGGGCGTGCCGCGGCCGCCGGACGCGCAAGCCCCCTTCAACGCCGAGCCCGACCAGATGATCAGCCCGCTCGGCGAGCTCGGGCCCAACTCGGATGCCACGCTCTGGGGCGAGGTGCGCCACGGCGAGCAGTTCTCGGTCTCGATCCCCGACGAGAAGGCGGGAATCCTGGTGCAGTCCGAGGGCGTCGGCTGGCAGCAGGCGCGCGCCGGCAAGGGGCCGCTCGCTGAATGGGGCGCGAACGCGATCGCCGTGATGGTTCTGCTCCTCGCGATCTTCTACGTCCTGCGCGGGCGCATCCGCATCGAGCACGGGCGCTCGGGGCGCCTCGTCGAACGATTCAACGGCGTCGAGCGATTCGGCCACTGGCTGCTGGCCGTTTCGTTCATCATCCTGGCGCTGACGGGGCTGAGCCTGCTCTATGGCCGGGAATACCTGATTCCCCTGGTCGGCAAGGAGCTGTTCGCCGACATCTCCGCCGGCGGCAAATGGCTGCACAACAACCTAGCCTGGGCCTTCATGCTGGGTCTCGTGATGATCTTCGTCATGTGGGTCGCGCACAACCTGCCGCGTAAGGCCGACTTCGTATGGCTCGCGAAGGGGGGTGGCATGTTCACGAGAGGCTCGCACCCGCCGGCCTACAAGTTCAATGCCGGGCAGAAGCTGGTGTTCTGGGCAGTGATCCTGCTCGGCGTGTCGGTCTCGATGAGCGGCATTTCGCTCCTTTTCCCTTATGAGCTTCCGCTCTTCGCCAAAACCTTCGAGGTGATGAACCAGCTCGGCTTCGCAGTTATCTGGGGCGAGCCGTTACCCACGCAGCTCACGCCGATTGCTGAGATGCAGCTTGCGCAAATGTGGCACGCCATCGTAGCGCTGGCGATGATCGTGGTGATCATCGCCCACATCTACATCGGCACGCTCGGCATGGAGGGCGCCTTCGACGCCATGGGCTCGGGCAAAGTCGACCTGAACTGGGCGAAGGAGCATCACAACCTCTGGGTCGAGCGGTTGGAGGAGCGGGGCCGCATCGATCGCAGGGACTCGGCCGCGACTCCGGCCGAGTGAGTCCATGCGCCCGGGCGCGCTCGCCCTGCTGCTACTCCTGGCGTTCGGCGCCGCCCCCGTGTCGGCTGATGGCGACTACACGCGCCTCGCGGGCCATGGCGGGCCAGTGAAGGGCGTGGCGGTTTCGGCGGACGGCACGCGCGCCCTGACAGCGAGCTTCGACTACTCGGTGGGCCTCTGGGACCTGGAGAGCGGTGAGCTCGTGCGCTGGCTCGAGGGGCACGAGGCGGCGGTGAACGCGGTCGCCTTCCTGCCGGGGGGCGAGCAGGCGCTCTCGGGCGGCGACGACTTCGACGTGATCCTCTGGGACCTGGTGACGGGCGAGGTGCTCCGGCGTATGGAGGGGCATGAGGGCAAGGTGTTTCACCTCGCCGTCAGCTCCGACGGCCGTCTCGCCGCATCGAGCGGATGGGACGGACGCGTCGGCCTCTGGGCGCTCGACGGCGGAGGCGAGGTGCACTGGCTCGAGGGCCACGCGGCGAACGTGAACGAGGCGACCTTCACGGCCGATGGATCAAAACTCTACACCGCGTCCTATGACGGCACCATCCGGCGCTGGGACGTTGCCACCGGCGCACTGGAGGCGGTTATCGTCGAGCACGGC
>JBEPXW010000105.1:0-1313 GCA_041641715.1 Pseudomonadota bacterium | reverse complement strand
CTCGTGCTGAACGTGGCGGAGGGGTGGCTCGCCTATGGCGCCGTCGACGGCGCGGTGCGGGCGCTGGACCTCGCCACCGGCGAGGAGATCACCGACCTCACCGCCGACCGCCGCCCGATCCTGGCGCTCAGCGAGAGCCCGGACGGGCGCTTCCTCGCGGTCGGCGACGGGCAGGGCTACATCATGGTGATCGACACGGCCGAGTGGGAGATCGTGCGCGACTTCCACGCCGCGGTCGAGGGGCCGATCTGGGCGCTGACCTGGACGCGGGACGGCGAGCGGCTGATCGCCGGCGGCATTGCCGACGAGGCTGCGGTCTGGCCGCTGGGCGGCGGCGAGAACGCGCTCTTCGCAGAGCGGCGCCAGTTCCATACGCCGCCCTCCGAGATGTCGAACGGCGAGCGGCAGTTCGTCCGCAAATGCTCGATCTGCCACACTCTGAAGCCGGACGGGGCGCGGCGCGCCGGGCCGACGCTCTACGGCCTATTCGGGCGAAAGGCCGGCACCGTGCCGGGCTACCGCTACTCCGACGCCCTCGAGCAGGCCGACATCGTCTGGAACGCCGAGACGATCGGCAAGCTCTTCGAGGAGGGGCCGCACGAGTTCACGCCCGGCTCCAAGATGCCTCTGCAGCGCATCAACGAACTTGCCGACCGGCGGGATCTCATCTCATACTTGGAGAGGAACACGGGACCCCGCGCCGAGGACGCGGGCCTCGGAGCCACGGGAGGGACGCAATGAAGGCCTTTATTGCCGCTGTCGTGGCGATGGTGGTGATCGCCGTCGGCGCCGACATGGCGCTCGACCGGATCGGGTTCAGCTCGGCCGAGGTCTACAGCAAGGAGAACGTCCGGCTGGGCGAGTGAGCCCTGGCGTCTCGGCTCACGGGCACGGGGGCGCAAGGCGGTAATCCACGATCTGCCAGAGCCCGAGTGCGACGAGGCCGGCGCGCGGGTCGGCCGTGTCGTCGGGCGCAAGGATCAGACCGATGGCGGGACCGGTGTGCGAGGCGACCACGGCGAGCGCTCCGAGCTTTCGGGCGAGCGCGCGGGCGGGCTCCCAGACGGAGCTCGGGTTGCGGGACTGGCTCGCCTCGGCGGAATGCTCGGCGGCGCGGGCGAGGCCGACGAGGTCGCCGGCGCGCAGTGCGGCAGTTGCGTCGGCAAAGACAGGGCTCAGATCCGGAAAGTCATCGTCGGCCGGGTCGGTCGCCGCTGGCGGACCCGCGATGCCGCCGACGACTCGCATGGGCGGGAGGGGTGGCAGCGCCTCGATCATCCGTCCCTCGCGCGAGGCGAAAAGGACGGGCGTCT
>JBEPXW010000104.1:0-6097 GCA_041641715.1 Pseudomonadota bacterium | reverse complement strand
CCGAGGGAACTCACGACTTTCCGTTGCCCTTGCGCGACGTCCTGGGAGAGGACTTGGACGCGGATTTCGGCGCGGATCTGGTCGCAGTCTTCGCCGTGGACTTCGTCTTCGCCGCCGCAGGCCGGCCGAGACCGATCTGCTTGGCGAGCTGACGGCGCTTCTCGGCGTAGTCCGGGGCGACCATCGGGTAGTCCGGCGAGAGGCGCCACTTGGCGCGGTACTCCTCCGGCGTCATGCCGTGGGCCGCGGCGAGGTGGCGCTTCAGCGTCTTCTGGCCGCGGCCGCATTCGAGGCAGACCACCGCCTTGTCGGTGATCGACTTCTTGACCGAGACGGCGGGTTTCTGCTGAGGCTCCGCCTCGCTCGGCGCCGTGCCGACATGCGAGAGCGTGCGGAAGATCGTCTCGATCAGTGGCGGCAGGTCGGTGCTCGGCAGCGGGTTCTTGCCGGCATATGCGGCGACGATGTCCGCCGTGAGCTCGAGCAGCTCGGAGCGTTCGACCGAATTCTCTGACGTTGGGGCCTGTTCCTGGGGCACGTCTTCCCTCCTGCCTGTGCGACATCGTAGTCGGTAATTTCAATCTGCGACTCCGAGTATAGTGATTCAAGGGCTTTGAAAAGAGAAATTTGCGCCGACTTAATTGGAAATTTCGGTTGCTTCATTTGACCAGTGCTTGACTGCAATTCGGGTCGGTGGCGGCAACGGCGGTCGCGAGCGTTGTCGGCGGGCGGGGAATGTTTCTTGTTGGCGACCGGCGGGCGGCATGGCTAGACTGCGCCACGGCAGTCTCGAAGCATTCTGTCGAGGACAAGAAACCTGGTCGACCAATGGGAGGATCACGATGAAAACGCTCGCACGATTCATGCTCGTCGCCGCACCGCTGGCGCTGGCCGCGGGGCAGGCGCAGTCCGAGACGTTCCTGCGCATGGTCTCGGGGCCGTCGGGCGGCTCCTGGTACCCCCTCGGCGCGAAGGTTATGCAGGTCTTCGACGAGAAGCTGGAGGACGTCTCGACCTCGAATACCTCCGGCGGCGGTATCGGCAACGTCAAGGCGGTGCATGACGGCGACGCCGAGATCGGCTGGTCCTACGCGCATACTGCGTACAATGGCTATGCCGGACAGGGCTCGTTCGACGAGGAGCACGACAGCATCCGCCACTTCGCCACGCTCTACCCGGCGATGTTCCAGGTTGCCGTGCCCGAGGACTCGGAGATCCAGAGCTTCGAGGACATGAAGGACAAGAACATCAGCCCCGGCAAGGCGCAGTGGACCGGGACAGCCTTCGCCGAGTCGATCCTCGAGGCCTACGGCTTCGACTTCGACGACATCCGCGAGAACGGCGGCACGGTGCACCACGTCAGCTACACCGAGTCGGTGGCGCTGATGAAGGACGGGCATATCGACGTCTTCATGGCGGCGACCTCGATGCCGCAGGCCTCGTTCCTCGAGCTCGAGCACAGCCCGGGCATCCGCTTCATCGGCCTGCCCGAGGACAAGCTGAACGAGATCATCGAGAACAACCCGGGCTACATCCCCGGCACCATGCCGGCGGGCGTCTACGAGAGCGTCGAGGAGGACATCAAGACGCTCGGCATCGTCACCAACATGGTCGTCTCGAAGGACCTGCCCGAGGACCTCGTCTACAACATGTGCAAGGTCTTCTGGGACAACCACTCGGCCTTCGCCGAGGTCAAGAAGATCTGGAACTCGGTGAAGGTCGAGAACGCCCTGAACGGCGCCGCCATCCCGGTGCATCCCGGCGCGCAGCGCTGCTATGACGAGCTGGGCGTGACCGGCTGAGGGGCCGGGCCGCCGAAGGGGTGTCCCGCCGGGGCGCCCCGTTTCCGCGCCTGCGCGACCGGCGCCGCGAGCGCCGGCGCGAGCAGTTCCGTCACCACCTGGCCAGCACCGGGGGCGTGAGGCCATGAGCGACACCGCCGATACCGGCCCGCTCGTCTATCACGAGAAGCAGGAGCTCGGCTTCCTCGAGCGGCTTCTGCTGGACCGGCGGATGAACGTGCTGAACGTCATCCTGTTCGGCTGCGCCGCCGTCAGCGTCGCGCTGGCCATGTTCCACCTCTTTGCCGCGGTCTACGGCACGCCGGAGGGGCGCTCGTTCCGCTCGGTGCACCTCTCGGTGATGCTGGCGCTCGCCGTGCTGATGCATCCCCTGTTCCGCAGCTCGATGCGCGAGCCGGTGATCGTGCCGGGCGACGCGCGCAACGCGCTGCGCGCGCTGGGCTTCACTGTGGATCTCGCCCTCGTCGGCGCGGTGCTGTTCATCGAGCTCTACACGCTCTGGGACATCAACGCCTTCCACATGCGCTTCGGCGACAAGGCGCCGGCTGACCTGTTCGTCGGCGGCGCGCTGATCTTCCTCGTGCTCGAGGCGACGCGGCGCGCGGTGGGCTGGGCGATGGTGTTCATCACCGGCTTCTTCGTCGTCCACGCGCTATTCGCCAACCACTTCTTCGGCTTCTTCTACGGGCCACCGGTGCGCTGGCCGAAGTTCATCGACGTGTTGTTCATGAGCTCGGACGGGATCTTCGGCATCCCGCTGCACGTGGCCTCGACCTACATCATCCTGTTCATCATCTTCGGCGCCGTCCTGATCCGCTCGGGCGCGGGCCGCTTCTTCATCGAGCTTGCCGTCTCGCTGACCGGGCACCGGGTCGGCGGCCCGGCGAAGGCGTCGGCCGTCGCCAGCGGCTTCATGGGCACGGTCTCGGGCTCGGCGGTGGCGAACGTCGTCACCACGGGCGCCTTCACCATCCCGCTGATGAAGCGGGTCGGCTATCGCCCGCGCTTCGCCGCGGCGGTCGAGGCCTGCGCCTCCTCGGGCGGGCAGATCACGCCGCCGATCATGGGCGCGGCCGCCTTCATCATGGCCGAGTTCCTCACCACCTCCTACGTCAACATCATCATCGCCGCGATCATCCCGGCGCTCCTCTACTTCGCCACCATCTACTTCATGGTGCATCTCGAGGCCGAGAAGCACGGCATCGGCTCGATCCCGCGCGAGGAGCTGCCGCAGACGGGCCAGGTGCTGAAGCGCGGCTGGCACCTGCTGATCGCGCTCTTCATCCTGGTCGCCCTCCTGATCTACGGCTACACGCCGATGAAGTCGGCCTTCTTCGGGCTGGCGGCGCTGGTGGGCCTGAGCTTCATCAACCCGGCGACGCGGATGAGCCCCGTGGACATGCTGGCCGCGCTCGAGGCCGGGGTCAGGGCGACGGTGCCGGTCTCGATCGCCTGCGCCTGCGCCGGGCTGATCATCGGTTCGGTCTTCGCCTCCGGGCTCGGTCTCAAGTTCACGCAGTCGGTGATCGAGCTCTCGGGCGGCAACCTGCTGATCCTGCTGATGCTCACGGGCGTCGCCGCGATCATCCTCGGCATGGGGATCACCACCACGGCCGTCTACATCACCGTCGCGGCGCTGATCGTGCCGGCGCTGGAGAAGATCGGCATCGAGCCGATCGCCGCGCACATGTTCGCCTTCTACTTCGGCGTCGTCTCGACGATCACGCCGCCGGTGGCGCTGGCGGCCTTCGCCGGGGCGGCGATCGCGCGAACGCCGCCCATGGCGACGGCGATCGAGTCGATGCGCGTCGGTATCGCCAAGTACTTGGCGCCGCTGATCTTCGTCTATAACCCGTCGCTCCTGTTCGTCGGGCCGCTCTGGTTCACCGGGGTGTCGGCCGTGCTGGCCTTCACGGGACTCTGGATCCTCTCGATGGGGGTCGAGGGCTGGTATCGCGGCCATCTCGATCCGGCACGCCGGGTGGCGCTGGTCGCGGCGGCGGGACTGCTGCTGTTCCCGCCGAACATCGCCTTCATGGGAGCGGTCGAGGGCTACTGGCTGGTTGTTTGCGGCACGGTGCTGGCCTCGGCGCTGGTCGGACCGCGCATCATGGCCGCGCGGGCGGTGCTGCAGCAGGAGCGGGCGCGATGAGGCAGATCTTCCTGGGCAAGCCGGTCCACTGGGCAATAATCGTATTGCTGGTGCTGGGCGGATGGCTCACGGGCCGCGCAAGGCTGCACGTTATCGAGTTCAACACCTTCGTCATCTGCCTGCTCGCGGTCACGGTGCTGGTGATCCTCGCGGTGCTGGCGACCACCCGGCCGGACGAGCAGGTCACGCGCGACCCGGTGGAGCCCGAGGGCGAGGGCTGACGGCAGCGGGAATCCCGCCACGCACTCCCGGCTCTCGCGCGCCGAAGAGCCGGCGCCGGTTCAGGGCTTCTTCACACGGGTGCATGCTACATATTCCCCTTTCGAGGGAATACGTGTACAATATCTTGGATGTGGGTGGATGACCATGCGGGCGAAAGCGGGCCGGCCATGCTGGCGGGGCGTGGGGCGCTTGCAGCGGTCGGGACGGCGGGCGAGCACCTTGGCGTGCCTCGGTAACGGCGAGTCATATTGCACGCCGGTGGCTTTGCGCGCGGCGTCTGCCGGTGCGCCCGGGTGCGCAATTGATCTTCGCCGTGAACGGTGCTTTAGAGAGCCTCCCGAGTCGCAACCGACGGTCATCGGCCCACATCCCCCGAAAAGTCCATCCTGCAAAAGAGGCGTCGTATGCGCGACGATACATTTGTGATGAAGCCGAAGCGAACCGACAGCCCCGGATTCGTGGTCGCCATCGGCGGCGCCGAGGACAAGACCTCGGAGCTCGCAATCCTGCGCCGTGTCTTCGCGCTCGCGCCCGCGGACAAGCGCGTCGTCGGCGTCATCACGACAGCGAGCGGAGTCCCGGACGAGGTGTTCCCGGCCTACGAGGAGGCGTTCACCCGCCTCGGCGCGGAGGAGGTGCACCACCTCAACATCCGGAACCGCGATGAGGCGCGCGACGAGCGCAATGTCGAGACGGTGCGCCGGTGCGGCACGATCTACTTCAGCGGCGGCGATCAGCTGCGGCTGACCAACACGTTTGGCGGCTCAGACGTGCTCGACGCGATCCGCGACCGGCTGGCGGAGGGCGCCGTGGTTGCCGGCACCAGCGCCGGCGCGGCTGCCATGTCGGCGACCATGATCTACAACGGCTCGGCTGCGGACGCCCTGAAGAAAGGCTCCGTGAGCATGAGCGGCGGCCTCGCCTTCGTCGAGGGCGTGGTGATCGACAGCCATTTCCTCGAGCGCGGCCGCTTCACCCGTCTGATGGAGGTCGGCGCCACCAACCCGGAATATCTCGGCGTCGGCCTCGGCGAGGACGCGGGCGTCATCGTCCACGACGGCGAGATTCTCGAGGCCATCGGGACCGGCCATGTCATCGTTGTTGACTCCTCCGAGCTCCGTAGTTCTAATGTTGCAGAACTCAGCGATGGCGAGCCGGTTGCGGTGGAGCACGTGGTAATGCATGCGCTAATAAGTGGTTGTGGTTACCATGTTGGGGAGCGTCGTTTTCTTCATCCTGAGGAACTGGAAACTCGGATCCCGGGAGAAGTAGTTGGAAATTCTGGAGGCCAGGGCTCTTAGAGGTCCCAATTACTATAGCCGATACCTGACCATCTACATGCGGCTGGATATCGGCGAGCTGGAGGAACGCCCGAGCGACAAGGTCCCCGGCCTGGCCAATCGCCTGCGCGAGCTGATCCCGGGCCTCTACGAGCACCGCTGCTCGGTCGGCGAGCCGGGCGGTTTCCTGCAGCGGGTCGAGAACGGGACCTATGCCTGCCATGTGGTCGAGCACGTCGCTATCGAGCTGCAGAACCTGATCGGCTTCTCGGTCGGCTACGGGAAGACCGTCGACACCTACAAGCCCGGCGTCTACACGGTCTGCTACCGATACCGCGACGAGGCCTGCGGGCTGGCCGCCGGGCGCGAGGCGGTGGACATCGTCGAGAAGCTCTTCAACGGCGAGGAGGTTGACCTCGAGGCCGCCGTTGACCGGCTGAAGGAGGTGCGCGACGCGCACATGCTCGGCCCCTCCACCAACGCCATCGTCCAAGCCGCGACGCGGCGGGGCATCCCCTATTACCGGCTGAGCGAGGACACGAGCTACATCCAGCTCGGCCATGGCGCCAAGCAACAGCGCTTCCAGGCGACCGTGACCTGGAAGACCAGCATCATCGGCCACGGCATCGCGGACGACAAGG